>JANNCC010000269.1:0-18837 GCA_031386125.1 Chitinophagaceae bacterium | reverse complement strand
CAATGCAAGAATTGTTTGGAAGGTCTAAATCAACGGTAAGTGAACATATTAGCAATGTTTTCAAGGAGGGTGAATTAGACGGAAATCAAGTTATCCGGAAATTCCGAACAACTGCCGATGATGGCAAAGATTACGAAGTTTCATATTATACCCCCAGCTATGCCGGGCTTGCAGCCCCGCAGTTTTATTCTTTGGCTTCCAGCCATCCCCGATATAAAAGAATCTATCAGCACCTCTTTTTCGCTTTCTCTAAACCTCTCATTACTTTAAAAAAATCAGGCGAAAAAGCAGTGCCTCCATGGTTCCTGCATATCACGAAGCGGAGTCTTGCATTATCACTACAAAACCAATAAACAATCATCAAACAATCGGAGTCTCTGTGCGTTGGCCGGAAAAAAGGCGGAGCATTCTTTTTTCCTTGATTTTTTTGTTACTTTTTGTATCAAGACAAAAAGTAAAAAAAGAACTAAGTACCGGCTATGCCGGGCTAGCAATCCCGCATTTTATTCTATTGCTTCCAGCCATTAAAAAAAACCACTCACCCCAATCCCAACGGGATTAAATAACCACCGGTGGCAGTGCTAGCCGTAGCAACTTAGCACATCATCGCCCCATCAGTAAAAACACTTAAAACACAAAAAATACCACAAACGGGTAATTGACTTTTTCCCCTTCCTCCTTTAGCTTAGAAATATCCTGTTACACACTGTTAGGCTATAATTCTTTCAAAAACAAGCTGTTACCCTCTAAAAGTCTAATGTAAAATTGACTGTCAACAATGTAAAACTGATTGTCAACGATGTAAAATTGGCTGTCAACCATGTAAAATTAATTGTCAACGATGTAAAATTAATTGTCAGGAATGTAAATGCAGTTGTCAGCAGTGCAAAACCAACAGGAAACAAACCCAAAGAGGCTGTCAGTAAATAGTAACCAATTGGAAACAGCATAAAATTAACTGGCAACAGTGTCAATGGCATAACTAAACAACCAAAATGAATTATCAGCAAACCATATTTTATCTGCGGCCTCCTTAATCCCGTATTCTTTAACCACAAAATTCCTAATTAACAGCTGAAATCAAAAACCAATAAACAATAAATTATATGCCTCTAGTAATAAAAAAATACAATTGCAGCCAGCAGTCACTTTATGCTGTCTGCCGCAGCGGATGGTCATCATGCAGCACCTATCTTTCTTTGTTCAATGCATTCAGTCCGCTTTACACAGGTGCATTCGTCACCGCTAAAGTAGCAGACATCAACACTGCCGAAACGCTGCCTGATGCAGAACAACGAACCGAAGACAGCCGTACACTCCGTGTCAATCTCAAAAACAAAGCCACTGAATGTATGGATCTTTGGCAACGGTTAAAACGCTACATCACCAAAGCATATCCCGCAGACCAGGTAGAAATTAAACTTGATGCAGCAGGGCAATCGCATTATCGCAAAGCAGGTCAGGATGATTGGGGTGCAGTCAGCAGATTGTTAGTAGATGGAGATGCATTTATCACTGCCAACACTGCCGACCTCACCGCAGGTAACAATATGCCGGCAGCATTCGCCGCCACATTCAACACAGCAAAAACTCAATACGACACATTTTACCAGAGTTTTATCACCGCAGGGCAAAGTGATGAAGTAGAAACACAAACCAAACTCAATGCAAACAATGCAATCCATGCTGACCTCATGGCCATGTTTCTCGATGGGCAGGAAATATTCAAGAATGATGAAGCGGTAAGAAAACTCTTCATCTTCGATCAGGTACTGCTTAATGTTGAAGGCCCCGGCATAGCAGGGGCAAAGGGAGAAATAACAAACAGCACCAACGATAATCCTATCACAACAGCAGCTAATCTGGAATTTGTTGGTCCCACTGAGTATACAACAGTCAGCGGCCCCGATTCCCGTTACCAGGCATCACCCCTCGCTGCTGGCAGCTATACAGTAACAGTAACCTGCCCCGGTTTTCAAACACTTATCATCAACAATGTAGAAATACAAACCGGTGTATTAAAAACGTTGAATATAGAATTAACACCAGCACCATAACAAATCAGTAAAGGGTGATAATTAAAAGAGCCGCCTCCTGAGCATATCGAAGGGCAGGCGGCTCTTTCGTTCTTGTTCCATTGATAAAAATGATATGCTATCTTCGGTTTCCAAAAATTCATCTATGAGTTATCAAACATTGCTTACCTCCTTAGAAAACGGCATCTTCACCATTACCATCAACCGCCCCGATAAACTAAATGCGTTAAACAAAACAGTGTTTGATGAGCTGAATAAAGCATTGGATGTAGTGCAGGCACATACAGAAATAAAATCAGCCATCATCACCGGGGCAGGGCCAAAAGCATTTGTGGCCGGTGCAGACATTTCAGAGTTTGGCGGATTAAACAAAGAAGAAGCAATAGCTCTTGCCAAAAGAGGACAGGATACATTTGCAAGAATTGAAAATTCAACTAAACCAATTGTAGCTGCTGTTAATGGTTTTGCACTCGGCGGCGGTTGTGAGCTGGCAATGAGTTGCCATTTTCGGGTAGCCAGTGAAAATGCAAAGTTTGGCCAGCCGGAAGTAAACCTTGGATTGATACCTGGCTATGGCGGCACGCAGCGTTTGGTACAATTAATTGGCAAAGGAAAAGCAATGGAGTTACTGATGTCTGCCCACCTGGTAGATGCAGCCGAAGCCAAACAACTCGGTTTAGTAAATTATGTAACTACTGCTGAAACATTATTAGAACATACCAGGAAAATTCTTGACATCATTAATTCAAAAGCTCCGCTGGCCATTGCAGCCTGCATCAAAGCAGCCAATGCCGTGTATGATGAAACAAAAGATGGCTATGCTGTAGAAATAGAAGAATTTGGTAATGCCTTTGCCACAGAAGATATGAAGGAAGGGACTACCGCTTTTTTAGAAAAAAGAAAAGCCAGTTTTACCGGTAATTAAATCATTTTTCGCAGGATTGCTTTTTGAAACCTTTCTTTTAAGTAGTACCCAGTTGTTAATAAAAATAACTTCGTAAGCATAAAAGTTCTCATCATGAAAAAGCTATACCTGTGTTTTTTGTTTGGTATCCTTCCTTTTATGCTGCTGGCGCAATCGCCTCAACTGACGATAAGGGCAGTAATGGATTCAGCTAAAGCTGGTTTTACCAATTACAAAATTGAAATGAAAATATGCGGGCCTAAGGAGATAACGCAAAAGGGAAGCTGGTTCAGCCATGACACATCAACAATAGATTTTGCATCATTAAAGGCGAATGATATTACCTGCGGGGAATATTTTGATTGTTGGCAATCAGGATTGATTAATGGTGCTAAAGAAAATAAAATCTTTAACCGTTTTGACTTCACTAACCAGGTATTTGCTTGGGAGAAAATTTTTGTATTTAAAATATCCAACTCGTCATCAAGAGGCTGGTGGCCGGAAATGTATATCGTTATTCCCATGAAGTATAAATCATTCCTGACTCACATTGATATTACCGATATTGAATTCCTGTCAGGGAAAGTAGTTTTTTTAACGGAGCTAAATGCCTCGTATGACGAATCGAAACTAAATATCCGGCAATCATTGAAAGATGTAAAAGCAGTTGAAGTAAGAGGCTTTCCACTCGAAGAGTTATTGGAAAAAAAATAAATCTTACTTAAAAAATTCATCCCGAAACACCCGGATCACTTTTACAAACCGGCTGCGATAATAATTTTCCAAAGGAGTAATCACTACTCCTTTTCCTTTGCCAGATGTAGAATGAATAAAATGAAGTTTCCCTCCTTCCACCTTTTCTACAATGCCCATGTGACCAACGATGCGTATAGTACTGTCAGTTCCGGTAAATAAAATCAGGTCGCCTGGTTCCGATTGTTCCATAACTATCTCTTTACCATAGCTAGTAAAGTCAACCGATGAACGGGGTACTGTAATATTGAAATGATTAAATACATAGGTAATAAACCCGGAACAATCAAATCCTTTCGCAGGGTCAGTGGAAGCATACAGGTAAGGAATACCAATCAATGTTCTGGCAAAAGCAACGATTGAATCAGGCTGTACTGTTTCGCTAACTATTTCACCCCCACTTTTTATTGGTTGAATAGTATTTTTCTTACCAACTGGTGAATCAGCAACTGGTATTTTTATTACTACTGTATCATCAGTTGGTTTGTTAGCTGTATTGTTTTCTCTTGCTGTGCAAGCTATTAAGGCCATAACAATCACCATAGAAAAAAATAATCTGCCAATGGATGATTGCATACTCATGATAATTACTTCTCTATCAGTTTTTCATCAATAAGGTAGGCCGTCACACCACTTATATTATCACTCCCACGGGCATCTTCGAGATACACCCTGAAGGAGGTAATGTTTTTGGCAGGAAAAGTAAGTATCCGCTTTCTGCCGATACTGGTTCCTTTTATTTCACCGATGCTTTTATTATCCCTGTAAAAAACAATGGTGAACTTTCTCACCGATTGCCCGAGATGTATAGCTTCCCGCATTACTATACAATTAATCTTTGTTCTCTCCGGAAACTCTACAATAAAATTTTGCAAGTTAGCTCCAAATGCGCCACTGGAATCAACACTTCTGAATGTAATATTCTGCGGACTAAACTGGTAATAGATATTTGCCGGCGTCATCAGGTTATTACTAAAACTCTCCTCCCGCAATTTTTTAAACTCCGTTAATGCGGCCACATCCTTATCCCCTATCAGCCCCCTGCTGTCCGGTGGAACGTTTAATAGAAGATTAGCTCCCCTTCCTACTGACTTTAACCAGATAGTAAACAATTGCTGAGGGGTTTTTACTTTAGCATCTTCATTGGCATGCCAAAACCATCCGGGGCGGATACTCACATCACACTCTGCAGGCATCCATCTCTTGCCATAATAATTTCCGTGGTTCAATGTATCTGTTGGCGGTGCCCCTTCTCCCCGTTTAAATCCTGCTGCATCTAAAAAATTCCAGTTTGGGTCACCGGCTATACCACTTTCATTACCAACCCAGCGGATGTCGGGACCTATATCACTGAACACAACTGTTTTGGGTGAATATTGTTTTACTATGTTTTCAAATCTCTTCCAGTCATACACTTGTTTTTTCCCATTTAGGCCTTCACCATTGGCACCATCCCACCACATCTCCCAAATGGGGCCATAGTTTTGAAAAATTTCTTTCATCATACCAGCAAATACCGTGTTATACTTTTCCGTTCCATAGTCAGGATGGTTTCTATCCCAGGGAGAAAGATAAACGCCGAATTTTAATCCCGCCTCTTTGCAAGCCTGTGATAATTCTCTTAACACATCGCCTTTCCCCTCCTTCCATTTACTTTCTCTTACGGTGTGTTTTGAAAAATTACTTGGCCACAGACAAAACCCGTCATGGTGTTTGGCAGTAATAATAATCCCCTTTGCTCCGGCAGCTTTTGCGGTGCTACACCACTGGCGGCAATCTAATTGTGTTGGGTTAAATATAGCTGAAGGCTCTGTGCCTTCACCCCATTCCTTATTAGTAAATGTATTAGGGCCAAAGTGCAAAAAAAGATAAAACTCAGTTTCATGCCAGGCCAGTTGTTGTTTGGAGGGAATAGGTGACTGATAATTATTCTGTGCTGCACTTCCGAGCCCAATTAAAATCAATATGGCAATCAAAATTTTCTTCATACGGATTATTTCTTCATTTTAAAAACATACAATATTTCACCTGCAACCGGGTGATTAGCCTTGTAAGTATATCCCATCAGTTTGGCAATAGTTTGTGCAAACTGTTGTTGGTATAATTGCATTTCGGCATTTAATTCACCTCTTACAGGTGTGTCAGGCCCCATCACGGCAAACCAAATCTCATGAGCATCGGGTATTTTGTTATTATGGCTTGTCCATTTTTCTTTTTCAATATCACCTCTGCCATGGTCGGTAGTAATTAATAAGGTTGTCTTGTTTTTATACTGCGGGTCTGTTTGCACAAAGTTCCATATTTCTTTTATCCAGGCATCCACCCGGTGGCCTGCATCTAAGTAAGAACGATATTCCCCGGCATGTGCCCATTCATCTGTTTCACCATAAGCGATGTATAACACTCTGGGTTTCTTGGTTTTCAGATACTCCATGGCCCCGTAATGAGTAAACACATCAAAACATTCCTCTTCGCCCCATGGCTTATGAGCATCTTTTAGCATGGCATTCATCAGCTTTTCATTTGCTGTTGGTTTCGCTCCTCCCATTAAATCAAATCCTGACACCACAGGTATCCCACTTCTTTCTTCGTTTAATATTCTGCCAAATGCTTCCCAGGCACCAAAGGCTGCCACTTTGCCTTTCAGCTTCGGCTGCTTATTCATATACTCCAGCACTGTTACATTTGGATTAGGCAGATGGTCGTTACTATTAATACTTGTATCAGCATAACCTGTAAAAATTTCGCTATAGCCGGGATAGCTGAACCAGAAAGGATTCGCATTATCAACTTTACTTCCCAACGATCTGTTGCCAAATACTTGTCCTTGTCCTACAATTGTGCTCCACAGAAAGGGCATCAGTTTTTTTCTCCGTTCATTCTCAGCAGCCGCCCAATAGTTTTTAAAAATATAATCACTGTCGCCCTGGTTAAACTTTGAATTATTGGCAATGGCAGAATCCATCCCTTTAAAAACTTCCTGCCATCGAAAGCCGTCAGTTGTAATAATAATTATATTCTCTGTTTGCCGCTGCCCGTTTACAGAGCAAGCAGTGAGCAAAAGGAAAGGCAAAAAAAACTTCGTCATAGCAGCAATTTACTGCCGGGAACCGAACTTTTAAAGTAAAAGAAATATTACCCTTAAATTTCAGCCAGCGGCTTTGCTGACCTACCTTTGCCGCATCAAATAAACTGACAAACCACTATATGGAATACAGAATTGAAAAAGATACCATGGGTGAGGTAAAAGTGCCTGCCGATGCCTACTACGGCGCACAAACGCAGCGCAGCATTGACAACTTTAAGATTGCACAGGATATTAATAAAATGCCAAAAGAAATTATTGCGGCCTTTGCTTACCTGAAAAAAGCTGCTGCTTTTACCAATCAGGAATCCGGTGTGTTACCAAAAAATAAATCCGTTTTAATCGGAAAAGTGTGTGATGAAATACTGAAAGGAAGGCTCGACGATTGCTTCCCATTAGTGGTTTGGCAAACAGGCAGCGGCACACAGAGCAATATGAATGTAAATGAAGTGGTAGCTTATCGTGGCCATGTATTAAAAGGTGGCAAACTTACTGATAAAGAAAAATTCCTGCATCCCAATGATGATGTAAATAAATCACAGTCATCAAACGATACATTCCCGACAGCTATGCATATAGCTGCCTACAAAATATTGGTGGAAAACACCATTCCGGGAATAAAGAAACTGAGAGATACACTGGCGAAGAAGAGCAAGCAGTATATGAAAGTGGTAAAGATTGGCCGTACCCATTTTATGGACGCCACTCCTTTAACAGTTGGACAGGAATTCAGTGGCTATGTTTCTCAATTAGATCATGGATTAAAAGCAATAAAAAATACATTAGCACATTTAAGTGAACTGGCACTTGGCGGTACTGCAGTAGGAACAGGCATTAATACACCAGCCAACTATGCAAAAAATGTTGCCAAGCATATTGCAGCATTAACGGGTCTGCCTTTTGTAACAGCCGCAAATAAATTTGAAGCCCTGGCAGCACATGATGCTATCGTAGAAGCACATGGTGCATTAAAAACAGTTGCAGTCAGTCTGATGAAAATTGCCAACGATATCCGTATGCTTTCATCGGGACCGAGAAGTGGCATTGGAGAAATTTTTATTCCTGATAATGAACCCGGCTCCTCTATCATGCCGGGAAAAGTAAACCCAACACAATGCGAAGCATTGACAATGATAGCGGCGCAGGTAATGGGCAATGATGTTGCCATCAGCATTGGTGGTGCCTCCGGACATTTTGAACTCAATGTTTTTAAACCGGTAATGATTTATAACTTCCTTCATAGTGCAAGATTGATTGGTGACGGCTGTGTTTCTTTTAATGATAAATGTGCCGTTGGTCTTGCCCCTATTGAAGCCAACATTAAAAAACATGTTGACAACAGCCTGATGCTGGTAACAGCATTGAATACAAAGATTGGTTATTACAAAGCAGCCGAGATAGCACAGAAAGCACATAAGCAAGGAACTACTTTAAAAGAAATGGCAGTCAAACTTGGCTATGTTACACCTGAGCAGTTTGATGAGTGGGTTAAGCCGGAAGATATGGTAGGTAAGATTTAACCATTATTTCAAGACTTGTTATAGTAAAACTCCTATAGTAAAAGATGAAGATTAACAATTTCTTCTTCCTTTTTTGACCGTAACCATTAGAAAAAAGATAGTTTTGTTTCTATCTTAGTAGTAGTAATAGTCCAAACCCTTTTTAAAACCTAAACCCGTATCTATGAGAAGTAACAACCAACCATCTCTTTACTTTTCCCCGCATTCGCAGAAGGGACAGAAACAAGAGCCAACAGCAAATCCATTAAACCAGTCTCCCTATTTAAAAGCAGTTCTTTCTGACAAGAGAACTTCAGGCCCTGCCAGGGTGTTGTCAATGGTTAACTCCAATATGGCAGCAGCTTTGCGTTACATTGCTAACAGCAAAAGAGAAGGACTGGCGTAGATCACTTTTTATTTAATTACTTGTAAACCTTGAGCAAATAACACTAAAGCAAAAGCCCCCGCCTGCTGACGGGGGCTTAATATTTTTTTAGCCTTTTCCTTGATTAGTACTTGCTTTACTGCTTAATGAATTTTTCTATCTGCACTTCCATTTCATAACCGTTATATAGTTTCAACAGGTAAGCACCCGGTTTAAGCGATGAAACGTCAACTGTAAAATCGTTCCGGTAGCTGGTTCCTTCTATCAGCAGACGACCATATATGTCACATATCTGCACCAGCAATGGTTTGCGGAGTTCCTTTATACCATGCACATTAATACTATTAACAACCGGGTTTGGAAATATCTGTATCAGGTCTTTTACAATTGGTGGACCACTTCTTGGGTTTTGATTTATTGGTAGTGTTATCAATGTTTTATAACTCAACCGTAAAATTTTTCCTCCATCTTTTGTTGGGTTGTTACTGCCGCTAAATCCACCGGTTGGACCGGAGGTGGAGCCAGTGCTGTCCATCACCACCCAGAATATGCCACTGTTGGGAACCGGGTTAATAGCCACATCCCTCACCCTCCAGCTATGCAAGAGGGGAAATGTGTCAACCATATTGGTAGAAGAAGCACTGTCAACATAATCACCGGTTGATTTTAATTTCAACCTGTACATCCCATATTTTAATGACGTTACTAGTAATGAATTTCTCCAGCCCGGAATGTTTCCCTGATATATATCTATACTTGACGGTGCAATAGTACCCCAGGTAAATATATTAGAGCCGTCAGCCGGTATAGCTGAAGCAGCCCAGTTGAATGTTGCAAATAATGGCCGTCGCATACTGTTGGTAGTGGCCCATGTATTCTCAGCATAATTTATAGCGGTATTTGCCAGTTCATCATTGTTGGCAAAAGCATCTAAGGAAGAATAATTATTATCGGTTCCCATGCCTGCTACTTTTGGCCATCCATAATTAGTGCCCGGTAGAATGCTGTTTACTTCATCATCAGATTTATCGCCATGTTCTGAACTATACAATCGCCATGTTCCATTTACATTTCCCCATACAATACCCTGTGCATTACGATGCCCAAAACTGTACACCGGTGTTTTTAATGCACTGAAGACACCAACGCTATGATTGTAAGGATTGTCATTGGGTATCCATTGCCGCCAAGTATTATAATCATGAACAACACCGAAGGAAACATCTCCATCAGGTTCTGTATTTAATCGCAAAATTTTCCCTTCGCAGGTATCAGTATTCTGCGCATGATTAGTTCTTGTATCATTATTAAACTGACCGGCTCCCATATCTCCAATAGTATAGTACAGTTTGTATTTATTATCAGCCCCTTCTGTAAAAGGGCTGATAGTTAATCTTCCTGAATTATGGTCATTACTTCCGGGCAAGTTTGAGATGACTGTATCCATAATAGTCAGCGTATCCTTAAGAGGCAGGCTTGGATTGCCTGCATCCGCAGCAAAATAGAAACGGCAACGGACTATTTTTGTTCTGAACATACATGGAGCTCCGCTACTTCCATTAGGACATGATTGTTTTTTATATACATAAGAAAGATAAACCCATCTCTTGTTAATATCTGTCATAAACTCAGGGTGAATAACCAGGCCTTGCATACCACCCTGCGGCCAGCGATTGGATGACCGGTCAAAATTTATTTCTCCTGTACCCAATGGAATTTTTAATACTTGTTGCGGCGGTGCATCTTTTTGTGCTTCTGTCCTTGAAGAACTTACTCTTACTACCCTGTAGCCCCTGGCTTCTGTTATCCATAATGAATCGTCAGGGCCATAAGTAATCTCCCATGGATAGCCAAGGTTCTTTGCCACTGTATCAATATTAAAAAGTATGCTGGTAGAATCTGCTACCTGTGTTTTCGCAGTGTATGATAATAATAACAAGCCAATAGCTGACCAGTATGATTTTTTCATAGAATCGGATTTGACAGGATAAAGTTAATTGCCGAAGGGAGCTATATCAATAGTGCTTTTACAAGTAAAATCCTCAGGAGTTTATTCAATAGCGTTAACATAAACTCCTATTGACATTTGATAGCGATTAATCTATTTTTATATTTACAAGTCCACCCTGACTAGAGTATAATAATTCCGATTCTGTGAAAACTAAAATCCTACTATGAAGCTATTTTTACCAACTCTTGTTGCCGGGGTCAGGACTGCTACATTTATTTTTGCAATGCTCTGCTGCACCTATGCTCTTGCACAACCAGCCAATGATAACTGCGCAGCTTCCGTTTTACTTACCTCTGCTACTTCATGTATAAACACTGCCGGTACAGTACAAAATGCGACCAACTCCGGAGTAGCTGTTGCTCCATGCACAGGAAACCCAGATGATGATGTTTGGTATCGCTTCGTAACCGCTTCTACCGATCATACTATTACGCTGAGTAATCTTGGTTCGAATTTAAATACTTCCGGAGCAAGGTTTCAGTTATTTTCTGGTGCCTGTGGTACACTTACCTCTGTGGCCTGCGGTATTGGCACAACTCCGCTTACAGTAACAACGTTGGCAAGAAATACCACTTATTATATCCGTGTATATTCTGCAGGAAGTATCGTTTTAACAAGTAATGCCGGATTTAATATTTGTATCACACATCCGGCCGCACCAACACCACAAATTGATTTGGGAAAAAGTTTTATTAACGTAAGTAAACCAGCAGGTGGCACCGTTGAAACAAACGATATACTCGAAATCAGGGCGTCGGTAGTAGTGCGGGCAGCATCATTTGACAGTTGCAGGTTTACCGATATTGTTCCCACCGGCACCACTTATGTCGCAGGTTCGTTAAAAATATTAACCAATGAAGGAAAAACATATAAATCATTTACCGATGCCCAGTTTGATGCATCAAATGATGAAGGGTGGATAAGCGGATCGAATATTACTATGAACCTCGGTTACCGGCAGGTAGATCAGCCGGCTACGATATATCGTCGTGGCAGAATAAGAAATAATAATGGACACAAACCTTCATTTTATGGCGGCACTTGTATTTTAGTTGCGAGTTACAGGGTACAGGTCACCGCTGCTTTTAATACAACGATTAATACAGGAGGAGGAACTGTTACTTACACCACTGCTCCTCCGGCAGTCACTACCTTTACTTTTCCGGCCAGCCCTGTGATGGTCTATAATAATTATGGTATTTGTGCAAATGTAGTTGGCGTAAATGCATTAGGAACTGAAACGAACGGAACATTTGGAAGCGGAAATACAAGAAACAGGGGAACTTCAGCCAACGTTCCTGTCGGTTACACTTATAACACTTTTACCTGTAGCTCACCACAAGACTATTATTATGGAATAGCAAATAATACCAGCGGTGGTGTTTATTCCACTTCTAATACTTGGCCAAAACCTGATGGAAGTTGTTCTGCTACACCAACCACTCACCGGGTTTTTACTTTGTGGGATATAATTGGCGATCATACAGGAGCCGCCAGCCCAACAGCTGGAAATCCGGCAACAGACACAACTGGCGGTGGTACTGGTGGATATATGCTGATAATAAATGCTGCCTATCGGATTGACTCCGCTTTTAATCATACCATTAGTGGGTTATGTGCCAACACTTACTATGAAATTTCCTGCTGGATGCGAAATATCTGTTCAAAATGTGGTTGCGATTCAAACGGAGTTGGTGCAAGTGGTGGTGGATACATTCCTTCTGCTGTCGGTGACTCTTCTGGTGTCCGTCCCAACCTTGCCATTGCTCTTGATGGAGTTCGCTATTACACATCGGGAGATTTGCCTTATAATGGTCAATGGGTAAAAAAGGGGTTTACTTTTCTTACCGGCCCTTCACAAACCAGCTTTACTATGCGGTTTTACAATAATGCTCCCGGCGGTGGTGGCAATGACTGGGCATTGGATGATTTATCAGTTGTCACCTGCTCACCAGAAATGAAATACTCTCCATCTTTAAATCCTATAGTTTGTGACAGTAATATATTGACGATACGGGATACTGTACGATCATTTTTCAATAGCTATACTTACTATAAATGGCAGCGAAGTACGGATGGAGGTACCACTTGGACGGATGAGACAGCGCCGGCTGGCCCGGCTGTTCCTTTCTGGAATGGAACGGCTTGGGAGTATGTTGTCAGTTACACGATACCACCGTCACAAACACAGCCACCGAACAGTGGTGACCGGTACAGACTGGTAGTGGCCACTACGTTGGCGAATCTTTCAGATGTTAATTGCCGTTTTACTGATGGGGGTAATATTATCAGAATAACAGTTATTTTTTGTGGCCCTCCACTTGCCACTCAACTGTTATCCTTCTCTGGCCGTATAGCCAATGAAAGAGCGGCATTAAGATGGATAACAACGGGGGAAGATGAACCACTGCTTTTTGAAGTGGAAAGAAGTACTGACGGTGCAATTTTTTATATCGTTGGAACAGTCAATAGTTATAATGACAATACTTCTGAGCAAAGTACTTACAATTTTACTGATCCTTCCCCACTAAGCGGCAAAACATATTACCGGATCCGGATGAAAAATAATGCCGGTCAGTCTTCTTACTCCAGAACAATTCTGCTAATGGCAGAGACGGATGTGTTTTCTTTTGTTTCAGTGATTAATCCTTTTGGCAGTGAGCTGGGATTTGAAATAGCTGCAAGTCAAAATGCGAAAGCCAGAGTAGAGCTGATTGATGCCACCGGTAAAACAGTTAAGAAAATGTCTATTGAGATAGGATCTGGCATTAATCGCCTGACAATTAATAATACAGAACTACTACCAGCAGGTATTTATTTTCTCCGGGTGAATGTTGTAGGGAATACAATTCAAAAAACGGTACTAAAACAAACTCAGTAACAATTTCTCTCCGACCTTCATACTATAGAATAGCCGTTCTGAAAAAGAACGGCTATTCTATTTACAAAACCTGTACTTTATCACTTACCTCCGTATTGGTTTCAACAACGGGATGAGTTTCATGAGTAGTGTTCTTTTTAAAAAATCGTTTTTGAAATAAAAGCAGTGTAATAACACCTGTAGAAATAGAAGCATCTGCTATATTAAAGATGGCGCTGAAGAATTCAAACTCATCACCCCCCACCACCGGAAACCAGGAAGGGAAATGTCCTTTAAACATGGGGAAATACAACATATCAACTACACTTCCGTGCAGAAAAGATGAATAGCCATTAGAAGAAAATTCTGCAATTCCGGAATACGGAACATAATCACTGATAGCAGGGTTATAGGTAAGTCCTTTATCGAAAAACATTCCGTAAAACATGCTGTCAATCAAATTACCCAAAGCCCCGGCATAAATTAAGGCAGCGCAGATAATAAATCCTCTTTTGTAGTGCTGCTTTACGATTCTTCCGAGATACCAGGTTCCGAATATGACAGCGGCAAGACGGAACAGTGTCAAAATCATTTTGCCAGTCTCATTACCAAATTTCCAGCCCCAGGCCATGCCGGGGTTTTCGATAAAATGCAGCCTGAACCAGTCCATACCCAACACCCTGTCCACTTCGCCGGTAGGATAGCTGGTTTTAATCCAGATCTTCAACGCCTGATCCACGATGATGATGGCAGCAATAATAAATATAACATGCTTAAGTTTCAGTGTCTTCATAATTCCAACAAATATACAATTTTAGGGTTCTGGGGTTTTTGCTGTGTTGTTAAATGTTATTCTTCAAAATATACCCTCTTAACCCGTTGAGAAACACCGGTCATTATTTCGTAAGAAATTGTTCCTGCCCATTTTGCCACTTCAAAGACGGATAATTCGTTGCCAAAAATGATAACGTCATCCCCTTCCTGCACATCTGGAATATCCGTTACATCTATCATAAACATATCCATGCAGACGGTGCCAATAACCGGTGCCAGTTTATTTTTCACCCATACTTTACCTGCACCATTTCCCAGCCTGCGGGGGTAGCCATCTGCATACCCAATACGAATGGTAGCAATCGCTGAATCTTTTTCTATACGTCCCTTTCGATTATAGCTTACTGATTCTCCTTTCTTCAAATGCTTTATTTGGGCAATTGTTGATTTAAGTGTAGCAACGGTTTGTAAGTTTAGCGCAGAAGAACCTGAACTGTCAACTCCGTAAAGTCCGATTCCCAACCGTATCATATCCATTTGCAATTCCGGATGACGGGTGGCTGCTGCGGAATTAGCAATGTGTTTTATAAAAGAGTAGCCCAGTTTACTCTCCAGCTCTTTTGAAGCAGTTTTAAAAAGATTGAACTGTTGCATTGTAAATTCATCCTGTGCCATTTCTTCACTGGCAGCGAGGTGAGAGAAACCAGTTTGCACTTTAAAAGATGAGCTTGCCTGCAAAGCCAATGACAACTTTTCAATATCAGTTATTGAAAAACCCAACCGGTTCATCCCCGTTTCTATTTCAATATGAACCGGATATTGCTGTAATCCCTCCTGCTGCAAAAATTTGTCGAATGAATGCAGCAATTCGAAAGAATATATCTCTGGTTCTAAATTATTTTCTACGATTGATTCAAAAGCATTTTCTTCTGGGTTCATTACCATAATGGGCAATGCAATACCAGCTTTTCTCAACTCTACCCCTTCATCTGCATAGGCAACGCCCAGATAATCTACTTTGTGATATTGAAGAATACCGGCAATTTCTGCTCCGCCGCTACCGTAGGCAAAAGCTTTTACCATTGCCATTACTTTGGTAGATGGTTTTACTATTTTTTGATACTCTTTCAGATTATGAGCAATAGCGTTCAGGTTTATTTCCAGTACTGTCTGGTGTACTTTTTGTTCCAGCAACTGTACTATTTGTTCAAAGGCAAAAGCTCTGGCTCCTTTAATCAAAATGACTTCATCTTTAAACCGGAATGACCTGAACTGTTGTAAAAACACTGCAGTATCTGTAAACAATTCTACTTTGAAGCCGGCCACCTTTTCCAGTAAAAATTGATTACAAAAATCAGAGATTCTATTACCAATGGCAATGAAGCGTTTTATACTATGCTTTGCCAAACTTTCTACTACCGTTGCATAAAGCTGTTCGTCAGGTAATGAACTTTGCAGAAAATCAGAAAGGATAACTGTTTTTGGTGCACCGCCACTTTGCTGGTCAAGAAAATTGAGTGCTATTTCCAGCGAACTGAGATCCGCACTATAACTGTCATTAATAATAGAACAATGATTGATTCCCTTCTTTAATTCAAGCCGCATATTTACCGGCTGCAGCCGCTGCATTCGTTGGGCAATAACTTCCGGGGTAATGTTAAGTTGCCGGAGTACACCATAGCAGGTAATTGCATTCTCCACAGATGCATCATCAGTAAAAGGGATTTCAACAATTTGTGTTCCTATAACAAAGGTTGTATAACTTACTCTCTTTTCAACTGAACGGAGTACAAATTCATTTTCGCTTTCTCCTTCGCCCCAGGTTAATACCTGCAGCGACTCGCTGAACATTTCCAATACTTCTCCTGCGCCCGGGCGGTGTATTAAATCAGTGTTTTTTCCAATAAGAAAATTACTATTCTTAAAGAGAGTAAGTTTCTCCCTGAACTTATGATTGTTATCAATGAACCCTTCGCTATGTGCTTCACCAATATTGGTAAGTACGCCAATTGTTGGGCGGATAATTTTTTCCAGTTGCGGCATTTCACCTTGTTGCGAAATGCCAGCTTCAAAAATAGCCAGCGTATGTTGCTCATTCATTTGCCACACACTCAGCGGCACTCCTATTTGTGAATTATAGCTTTTGGGACTTCTTACAATATTATAATCTTCATGAAGCAATTGATACAACCATTCTTTTACAATTGTTTTTCCATTGCTGCCGGTGATACCAATTACCGGAAAGGTGAATTGCTGCCGGTGATGTGCTGCTAATTGTTGTAATGCTTCCAATGTATTTTTTACCAATAGAAAATTAGCTTCTGGATACGAAACAGTTTCAACAGGCTGACTAATAACAAAATTTCTTACTCCTCTTTTATACAATTCTGGAATAAACTGGTGACCATCTCTTCGGGTTGCTTTTATAGCAAAGAACAAAGAAGAGGCAGGTGAATATACTTTTCGGCTATCGAGCAATAGATGTTCAATAGTTGTATCGGTTACAACAGCTTCTTTAGCATTAATTATACGGGCAATATGACTGATGTGATAACTCAATTAAAGAGTAGTATTATTATTGGCTTTCATCGGTTACATCTTCAGGAACACCTTTCTTCTTCATAAATATGGAATAGAATATGGAACCTGAAATACAAATAAGAATTACGCCTAAGGAAATAAATACCTGTGTTTGTTTATCTACCCACTGATTGACCCAATGTTCTGCTAGCATTTTAATACCGATAAATACCAGCACAATAGCGATGCCTTGTTGCAGGTAATCAAATTTACTAACAGCTCCCCGCAGCAAAAAGAATAGTGACCGTAGTCCGAGTACGGCAAAAACATTGGAAGTATAAATAACTAATCTTGCCGTAGGCTCATATCCGGGTGTTTTCGTATCTACAATTCCCATTACTGCAGGAATGGAATCCAATGCAAAAACCAAATCAATAGCGGCCAGCATTACTACTACTACAAAAAGGCTGGTATAAAATTTCTTTCCATCTATCCTCACCGAATATTTTCCATCGCCATCATGCGGCACTAATGGTAAAATTCTTTTCATCCATCTGTACACTTTGGTTTCTTCGGGTTTAAACTCTTCATCATCACTGGCGGTAAACATTTTGTATCCTGTATAAACTAGGAAGGCTCCGAAAATGTAAAGCACCCAATGAAATTTTTCTACCAATGCTACGCCTACTGTTATAAAAATAATTCTGAAAATAATGGCCATTAAAATACCTGCCAGCAATACACGGCCATAGTTTTTCTCTTTTACGGAAAAAGCTGAAAATATAAGGATGAAAACAAAAATATTATCAATACTAAGGCTCCACTCCATCAGGTAAGCACTCAAGTATTCCAATGCCGGCTTCTGTCCATTTTCTATCCACATAAATACGCAGAAGGCAAGAGCCAATCCTACCCAAAAAAATGTTTGGTATAATGCCTGACGGATGGTGACTTTTTTATCTTTTTTGCTAAGCAGGCCCAAATCCACAACAAGGGAAGCCACTAATACAATTCCAAAAACGAGGTAAGTTATTTGTTCTCTTGTCATCGGTCTGATTTAGAAGTATGCAAAGATAAAGGGGAAGCCGCAGGATACTTATACTGCATACTTTCGTTTTCTAACCAGTTGGTAAAACCAGGCAAAGAGCAGTACCAATAAAATGGGCAATCCGATATTGACAAATTGCCAGGTTGATTTCTGCTCTTTAACTTTTTTGCCATCGAGCAAACGGAGGACTATGTCTTTATTTCTGGTTTCACTAATGCCCGGCTTATTAACGAGGTATTCAACACAGTTAAGGAGAAAATCCTTATTAGCCACAGGAACAAAATATTTTCCAGTTTCCCTTTGCAGTAAGTATTCAACAAATGTGTATTTGTTCCAACCCATTTCTATCGGCTTAGGGGGAGTATTGGGATCAATTTCTCCATCAGTAGTAAATTCAGGAGCAAACTCATTAAGCACCATATCTCCGTCAGCTACTATAATCATTTTGTTTTGTACTGACGATCCCTTGTAACTAACTCCAGTATTAGAAAAACTGTCTAACTGTGATTTTGGCATTCGATTGTTGTATAAGGAAGTAAACTTACCTTCCAATAACATAGCAACAGGAATAGCATTTCCCTTAAATTTTTCGTCTTCCGGTAAAGTCTTATTTTCATTAAGACTTATCAATGCAGGAGTGCTGATAGTTCTTGAATTGGGCGATGATACTAAAAGCGGAGTCTTTGAAACACCTGCCACATTTATTGTATCGATTGAGTTTGCAAATTGTAATCCCACATATCCTGGTGTTTTGATTAATGCCTTTATTTCCGGCGATGTTACGAAAGGAAAATAGTTCCATGGCAGAAATTCATTCTGCGGTTCATTAGGAGTACCTCCTACTGTTAGATAATTTACATCGCACCTTAAGTCCATGACCAGATTGGTATTTATCCTAGCTCCATATCTAAAAAATAGATCAGTCAAATTAAGATTTCGGTCATATGCAATAGTTTCAGGTT
>JANNCC010000022.1:0-11932 GCA_031386125.1 Chitinophagaceae bacterium | reverse complement strand
ATACATACCTGCTAAACCATTCAACGCCGATTCTTTTATAGATAGATTCCGGTCTTGATTAGCATAATCCTGGAGAGGGAGAAGATAGCTAACCGTTTTTACCCCATCTTTTTTGTGGATATAGACATGTGCCAATTGCTTGAATACTTCAATCTTCAGGGAATCTTTGTTTGCGGAGTCTTTTTTCCATCCTTCCCACAATGTTTTGGCCGTGAGTATATTTTGTTCCGCTACCGCAAGATTGATATGGATATTAATACTGGCAAGTTCCACATAACCGGCGATCTTATCTTCAATAAGGTTATGGCTGGTTGCCCAGTCAATATAACGATGGGCTTTTACAGTATCAGTTTCGTAATAGTTATCCCACCAGAGGCTCCTGGCTTTTAGTTTTACATCCTTACCATCGGCTGCTATTGCTTTTACCCTGCCAAGATAAACCCCGGCCAAACTGTCTTTGTTTGTCTGCTTATAATGCACTGCCAGCATACCAGTAGCTTGCAGCCGGTCCCAATTTGTTTTGGCCTGCTGAAGGATGGTTAGTAATTGTTTTTCAGCATAATACTGTTCAAATCCAACTTGTGAATTTGCACTTAGTGAAATAAAAACGAAAATCAATACGACAATTTTTTTCATAATCAGCGGTTGTAGTGGTTTTATATTTAAGACCTGTACATATCTATTGCGGCAAAATGATGGAAAATTCTGTTCCTTCGTTTTCTTTTGTTTCCACCTTTATTTCCCCACCCTGTGCTTTCACAATATCATAACTCAAACTCAATCCCAATCCTGTTCCCTGGCCGGTTGGCTTGGTGGTAAAGAAGGGTTGAAAGATTTTAATAAACATCATTTTATATTTCCACTTTCATCCCGATAGCTATCGGGATCCAACAATGCGCCTTCACAATAGCATAACTCAATAACAAAAACATCCTGATAGGATTAGTACTTTTTCGTTTGAAATTTTTTTTGAATGATCTGACCCTCATTATGGTGGTTAGTTGATTTAAAGAGCCGTAGATTAAAATTGAATTTACTCAATTTTATTTTCTCCTAACAGAATAAGAATGAGGTAATAAGAGGCGCAAAAGGAGGTTAGCATTCCTTCTCCAGCACCGTTACAATTTTTGCATAAAACTCCCTGGCCCGTTCCGGGGTGCTGCCAATGCAAACAACGCCGAGTTTGCCGTATTGAGATAGGGCACCTATCAAATGAAACATCACCCCTTCCTGCGAAGTGCCATCGTAATGCAGATCATTCACCATCGCAATATCAATGAGGTCATGCGGGCTAAGGCCACGATATTTGTCACTTTTTAAATTATCGGAGCAGAAATAATAGCGGACCAAATGTCCTTTTGAAGTATAATAAGTTCCTTCTGCATCATTATAAATTCCATCGGTTAAAAATTGCAGCATCAGGAACGGATGGGTAGTGCCGCCCTTGCGAAGATTTATTTCAATGGGGTAATGTTTCCAACTTTCATTTTCTTTTACCGAAATAAAATCAACAGCAAACCGCCCCAGTACTCCTTTTTTCTTTAAGGCTTCGGCCACTTTTCTTCCCATTACTCCCAACTCCACAGCATACGCTGCCGATGCAGGAAATTGTGCGCCGACATACACTTGTCCGCTTTCACCACCCAGCTCCTGATCATGGGTAGAAATGATTTCAATATTTCCTGTAGGCGTTACCCTGCATTGCACAGATGGTGATTCTTTTTTGTCGCCTTCCAGAAATTCTTCTACAATGCCGCCCATGTTTTCATACTTCTGTAAAAACATGGCATAAGAAAGATCTTCGGCTACCAGCTTCAACCGCTGTTGTAGGTTTTCTTTTATCCAGGTTTTTAAATCTGCTGCTGCTTCACATCCGCTATAAGAAAAAATAGCATTGCCATCGCCGGAAAAACCGTCGTTTACTTTCACCACTCCTTTTTTTAATGCAGGGTTTTGTTGTTTCATTTTGGTCAATCCCTCAATCATATCTTCTTCTGTATGCAAGTCTTCAAAACCGGGTGGCCCAGATAAATTACAATCCCGGAATAGTTTACGTCCATTGCTTTTGCTTCCCCATTCATATAAATCAGGATCGCAGCCATAAATAGGAAGTTGTAATTGTACTGCCAGCGACCGTTCCTGTTCTGTAACAATAAAGCAGGACATATGTGCTTCATGATCGGCAGGAATAAAATCTTTGATGCGTTGTATCAGTCTTGGCCGTTCTAAAATTTTTTCAATTAACGGTTTGGATGACGAATCATGACAGCTTAATAAAGTCAATCGTCGCTGTGCATGATAACCGGTGATGCCAGGCAACATGTGCAGGTAATAATCTATAATAACCGGATCAATTGTTTCGCTGGTAACATAAAGAACATTGGTCCGGGGCATCCGCAGTAACATCAGCATACAGAGCAGTCGTTCTTCGTAATGATTAACGCCGCTTATTTTGGATAATATTTCCGAATCCATCGTCAATGATGGAATAATAATAACTGTTCTTGGTGCCAGTTTATCGGGAAACACATGTTCAAACTGTTGCGGAAAACGTTTCTGTATTTTTTTAAATTGTATAGCTTCTGCCACAGAATCCCTGGCTGGAATAGCTGCATTGCCAATTATTGCCTGATTATTTTTTTTAACGACTGCCATCGCAGAAAATATTTGAATTAATCATTTTAGAAATGTGTCAGACGCTCTACCACCCTTCGACAAGTTCTGGGCGGGTCGTAGTCACCGTTATGCTTCTTGCCCTGTCCACAATGCCCCGCCGATACTATCTCTTGCCGCCCCGGTAACGGAAGATAGCACATTATACTCTTGCCGCCAGCGAAGCACCCCGATAAATGCCATGACTAATGCTTCTTTAAAATTAACCAGTTTTTTATCGGGCACTATTACTTCGATATTAAGTTCTTTCAGGCAACCGGTCAACTGTTCAATCAAAAATGTGTTGAAGGCGCCGCCACCGGTAGCGAGCAGTTTGTGGTTTATCGTTTGTGATTTATTGTTACTTAAAGAAATAATTGCATTACTGATTTGAAAAACGATATGTTCCGTATAAGTTCTTACAGCATCTTTTATTTTTATTCCTTCATTCTTAATTATTGGATGCACTATATCGGTTCCAAAATCATTGGCCAGCGATTTTGGATATGGCAGTTTGTAATAGTCCAGTGCATTTAGTTTTTCCAGTAATGCTTCGTTTACCGTTCCGCTGGCTGCTATCTGCCCGCCATTATCATATTCTTTACCTAATTCATTTACAAGCATATTCAACACCCGATTGGCCGGGCAGATGTCGAATGCGATGTATTTGTCTGCATTTATTGAAATGTTGGCAATACCCCCAAGGTTTAAAAAATAATCATACTCATTCATCAGCATTTTTTCTCCAATAGGAACAATGGGTGCACCCTGCCCGCCAAAAGCCACATCCAGTGATCGCAGGTCTGACACAACCGGTAACTTTGTTTCTGCAGCAATAGCTGCCCCATCACCCAGCTGGGCGGTCATTTTTTTTGCCGGCATATGAAAAGTGGTGTGTCCATGGGAAGCAATCACAGCAACTTTGTAATGCAGCTGATGTGCTTCAATAAACTTATTGACCTGCTGGCCGGTGTAATGGCCGTATTCTGTATGTAATAGTTGGTAGTCTCTTGCTGAAAGGTTGATAGCATTTTGAAGTTTCGCCACCCATTCTTCGGGGTAAGCATAGCAATCAGCTTCCAGTATCTCATAAGTCCATTTTCCCCCCTGCTCCTGGAATTCCGCAAAAGCAATGTCCAACCCGTCCAGCGAACTGCCACTCATTAAACCGATAGCCCTGTAAAACATATTTAATATTTCAGATTGAAGATTTTAGATTTGCCTTGTTATTGGGAACCACTGCAAAATTTTGTATTGTTCTTCAATATTAAATCAACAATATTAAATATTCAATAAATGATTGTCAACCTCAGCCAGCAACATTCCCTGATAAGCAATTGGGTAGGTGAAATCCGCAATGTAAATGTGCAGACGGACAGGATGCGGTTTCGCCGCAACCTGGAACGCATCGGCGAAGTGGCTGCTTATGAAATCAGCAAAGTGCTGCCTTTTGAAGAGAAAGAAATTCAAACACCGCTGGGCATTGCGGTACATAAAGTATTAAAAGAACAGCCTGTTCTGGCCACAATTCTCCGGGCCGGCCTGCCCCTGCATCAGGGATTATTAAATTATTTTGACCAGGCCGATAATGCTTTTATCTCTGCCTACCGCAAGCATAATAAAGACGGCAGTTTTGAAATAAGTCTTGATTATGTTTCCTGCCCTGAACTGGAAAATCGGGTTGTAATTATTTCAGACCCGATGCTGGCAACGGGTTCTTCACTCGTAAAAACCATTCATTTTTTAAAAGAAGAAGGAAAACCAAGTGCTATTCACATCGTGGCGGCCATTGCCTGCACCGTTGGCATAGAATATGTGAAAAGAGAGGAGCCTTCGGTAACTATCTGGTGTGGTGATATTGATGATGAACTGACGGCCAAGGGTTATATCGTTCCGGGCTTGGGTGATGCTGGGGATTTGGCGTTTGGAACAAAGGTGCAGATGTAGGGAAAAAATTATGAGCTAAGAGTTTCGAGTTATAAGTCTTAACAACAATGTTTTAGGAGTCCTTCTCGTAGCTCGCAGCTAATCAGCCGCAGCTTTTCTAAGCAGCAATAATTCTACAAAATAGGTCTTGAAAAAGTTGTATTTTTCCATTTCGTACCGGACAGGAGATATAATCGACGAAAGATTAAGGCAATTTCAATAAGAACAAAGACGTTTTAGTATCAGGACTTTGGTTATGCGCTGTCTGACCAGTGAAAAAACTATAATAGCTGTGATGAAAAAAATTCTTTCTACCCTTACGGTTTGTGTGGCTTTGGTAAGTGTGTCAAATGCCCAAGACCCCAATTTTTCTCAATTCTTTGCCTCGCCACTTACGCTAAACCCAGCACTTACCGGTAAGTTTGACGGAAGCTATCGCATTGCAGGTAACTATCGTAACCAGTGGCCTACTATCCTTAATGCTTTTGTTACCAAAACAGTTTCTGTAGATTTTGGCGTTTTAAAAAATCGCCTCGCAGATATAGACCAACTGGGTGTGGGCATTCTTGCAGTAACAGACAGAGCCGGAGATGGAGTATTGGTTACAAACTATGCGGGTTTATCACTGGCTTATCATAAAGGACTGGACGAAAACGGTTACCACCAGATTGGTGCCGGCTTTCAGGGCACTTATGTCAACAAAAGACTTGATGTAAATAAAGTTTATTTTGCTGACCAGTTAACACCGCTTGGTTTTACCGGGGTCACCAGTGAGATTTTTGACAACAAACAGGTTAATGTAAGTTATGTTGATATAAATGCGGGTATCCTGTATAACGGCAGCACCAATGGATACAATAATTTTTATCTCGGTGCATCCATGTATCATATCAACAGGCCAAAAGAAAGTTTCCAGGGCGGGCAATACTTACTTGCTTCCAGAACCACTTTGCAGGCCGGTGGAAAAATCCCGATAGGCTCTTATCATGCATTACATATCGCTGCAAATCATAGTATACAGGCCAAAGCCCATAACACAACAGTGGGTGGTACTTTTGCCTATAATGTAAATAATGATGACGTAAACCCGACTAATGTTTTCATAGGTGCCTGGTATCGTTTTAATGATGCAGCAATTCCCTATATTGGTTTAGAATTTAATGGCTTGCATATCGGTGCCAGCTATGATGCCACCACTTCCGGCCTGAAAACGGCTTCCAACACAAGAGGTGGCATGGAAATTTCACTGATTTACATTAAGAAACCAGTTGACCCGAATGCAAAGAAGCTGAACTGTCCGAGATTTTGATCCTCCTTAAAATATTTAATACTATGCAGGACTTGTAGTCCTGCATTTTTATTTTACCGCCTCCGGCGATTACATTTTCATTAACAACGGAAGCAGGAACCAACAGAACAATGTAATAAAAATAACAGCTACAATATTCATTACGAACCCTGCCTTCGTCATTTGTCTTAACTTAATATGACCGCTGGCAAACACAATAGCATTAGGTGGTGTTCCCATCGGCATCATACCTGCGCAGCTTGCAGCTAATGTCATTGGAATACCCAATAAGAGTGGATTCATACCAATCGCATCTGCCAATGATGAAACCACCGGGGCAAAAACAATTACCTGTGCCACATTGCTCATCACCTCGCTGATGAAAAGTGAAACAGTGACAACTACTAATACCAATATAAATCCGTTTCCTGAAAATTGCGCCAGCCATTGACCAAGTTGCTGCATCAGTCCTGCTTTTTCCAATGCACCTGCCAGGCAAATACCGCCTCCGAATAATAACAAAATGCCCCAGGCCATTTTACTGGTATCGCCCCATTCTAATAGTGAATCATTGTTTTCATCCTTATTCCCCGACGGACAAATAAATAAGGCCACAGCACACATTACTGCGATAATAGTATCATCAAGTTTAAATAAATTCTGCGCATCGTTGATAATACCTCTGGTTATCCATAATAAAGCCGTAGCGATAAAAATAATCATTACCCTTTTTTCAGCAATTGATAAAGAGCCTAATTGTTGAATTTCGTTCCGTATCAATTGCTTTGTACCATCATCAGATTTTATCCGGTTAGGGAAAAGCCATTTTACCATTACCCAATACAAAGCCCCCAACAGCAAAATAGCCAGCGGGGTGCAGATAAGCATCCAGTTAATAAAGTCCACCTCATAATTATATTTTTTCTGGATATAACCAACATAGGCCACATTGGGTGGAGTGCCGATAATAGTTGCGATGCCGCCGATGTTGGAAGCATAAGCAATGGCCAGCATAATAGTGAGTGAAAAATTTTTGATATTTCCTTCGCCCCTGTTGTTTTCCTTCATCACATGTATTACCGAGAGAGCAATAGGAAACATCATCATGGTAGTGGCGGTATTACTAAGCCACATACTTAACAAACCTGTTGCTAAAATAAATCCCAGTACAATTCTGTCACCACTTGTTCCTGTAATTCTTACAATGTTTAATGCTATTCTTTTGTGCAAATTCCATTTTTCTATTGCCAGCCCCAGCATAAAGCCACCCATAAATAAAAAGATGATCGGGTTGGCATACGGAGCCGCCGTTTCTTCCAGCTTGGAAATTTTTAGTAAAGGAAAAAGGATCAATGGTAGCAACGCTACCACCGGCATTGGCAATGCTTCTGTTACCCACCAGGTAATCATTAATCCGGCAATGGCTAATACTTTAGCCGCCGCTGGCGACACACTAAAAGGATTTACAAAATACAGCAATAGCGCAACGGCTATTCCTGTCAGCAGCGAAATTAATTTAAGTTGTTGTTTTGACAAGCAGTCAGATTTCACCTGAAAATACAACCTATTTTGGTTTGCCGCTTACAAAAGGGTTTCCTTTTACATAAAAGCGGTAAGGTAATAACGCATCCTCACCTGCATAATCGACTCCTATCCGGGGTGAAGCGGCTATTTCTGTTTTACTAAAGACGAATCCATCGTCAGCAATAAACAGTTCTTTACTTCGCAATGAATTACCACTATGAAAAGTAAAAAGTCCTAATGCTTTTGCTACATTGCCCGGCCCCCTGGTTAATGTATTATCAAATTTTTCTTTGCCAACTCTTCGTAGCATTTCATCTATCCCTTTTATTGGTTCCAATGCCCGGATAAGAATAGCATGAGGTGTTTCTTTATTGTTAGTCACTACATTAAACAAATGATGAATGCCATAGCACAAATAAACGTAAGCCACTCCTCCATCTGCATACATTATTTCGTTTCTGTTAGTTCTTCTGCCCCCAAAAGCATGAGAGGCTTTATCAATAATACCATTATAGGCTTCTACTTCTACAATGCGACCGGAAGTAACAACTCCATTCCATTGGGTTACTAATAGTTTTCCCAACAGTTCTTTGGCTATCTGCCATACATTATCCCGTTTGTAAAATGAATCAGGTAATTTTTTCATAGAAACTCTTCCTCCTTGTTTCTTGCACCTTGTGCCTTGTTCCTTAATAGCTATATTTACGCCTCAAATTAAGGCTTTGCTCAAAGAAATTGTCATAGCTGTCCAGTCATGGGGAGAAGCACACCGCTTTATCCAGCAACATCGTTTGTTCAAATGGATAATAATTCCCGGCATTATCTATACCATGTTGTTTATTATCGGCATGATGGTTTTTTGGCAATCATCAGATGGCGTGGTTTCCTGGATAAGTAACCAGTTAAGCATCGAAACATGGCTACAGAAAGAAAGAAGTGAATGGCTGAGTTTTTTGTTTGTAATGACGGGTATGATGCTGCGGCTGGTACTGGTGCTATTTTATTTTTCATTGTTCAAATATCTTATACTTATTATCGGTTCCCCGGTGTTTGCCTACCTGAGTGAAAAAACAGAAGCCATCATTGAAGGGAAAGAACATGTATTTAACTGGCCTGACCTTAAAAAAGATTGTATCCGTAATATCCGTCTGTCACTTCGCAATGCTGGCTGGCAATCTGTTTACCTTCTTTCACTTATTCTTTTATCACTTATACCGGTAGTTGGCTGGATTATCCCCATCATTGCCCTGCTGATGGAATGTTATTACTTCGGTTTCTCGATGCTGGACTACAGTTTTGCAAGAATCAATTTTACTCCGGCACAAAGTGTTGCCTTTACCGGCAGGCACAAAGGTTTGGCTATTGGCAACGGGTTATTGTTTTATATGATGCATATTGTTATTATTCTGGCTCCTGCCTACGCAGTGATTGCAGCCACACTTAGTGTACATAAAGTAAAAAACAGTTAACCGACATGGCAACTGTCCATCTTATACCATCTCTGTTAGCCGAAGAAGGCCTGAATGCCATTCCACCTTATGTCATTGATGCAATAAAAAACTGCCAGGTATTTTTTGCAGAAAATGAAAGAACAACCCGCCGTTATTTCAAACAGGTTTGGAAAGAAATGGTGATTGACGATTATGAATGGCATGTCATATCTGATAATTCTTCTGAAACATTCAAACAAAAGATAAAGGAAGGAAAAAATATTGGTATCGTCAGCGAAGCTGGCTGCCCTGGAGTAGCCGACCCTGGCCAAGCTTTAATTGCCATTGCCCAAGAGATGACTGTTGAAATAAAACCATTGGTCGGCCCCAATTCAATCTTACTTGCATTGATGGCAAGTGGTATGAATGGTCAGCAGTTTCAGTTTGTTGGTTATTTACCTATAGATAATAATCAACGGATAAAATCGATAAAAGATTTAGAAACTGAATCCGTAAAGAAAAAGTGTACGCAAATTTTTATTGAAACTCCTTATAGAAATAATCAGCTGATAGAAGCTATGCTGAAAAATTGCAGCCCATCAACGAAACTCTGCATAGCTGTTGACATAACAGGCAAGAAGGAATGGATAAAAACAAAAACCATTGCGGAGTGGCAAAAAAATAAGCCAGACATTCATAAACGTCCGGCTATCTTTCTTATTTATTCTGCCTGACGAGGTAGAATTTTTGTCACTCCCATTACAATATATTTACTGTCGCCTCTCCAGGGCAGTGTGGCTCTGTATTGTTTGTAAGTAAGCTGAATACATTCGTCCTGTAGTGATTTTAAAACGCTGGCAATGCTATCGTCCGTTACAGAAAAATGGAATTTTTCAGCATTCATGGTATTTCTGCAACTAAGCCACATTTCACCTTCATCCGTTTTAAAAAGATTACCCTTGTGTGTAATTTTTATAAGAGTTCCTTTTCTTTCACCGTCACTATAGACATTAAAGAAGAACCAATAAATACAAAAACTCAGTACAAGAATAAAAACAATTAAAAAATTACGGGTAAATCGTTTGAACCATGATTTCCTTTTAGACTTTTGTTCTAACGGCTGTTCGGATAGCGGTAAGTTTTCAGTTTCCATCCAATTGGTTTTATAACAAAAAATTTATGAAAAAAAACGAATTATTATTATACATTTGTTCTCAATTTACAACTTGTTTGTAAACATGACTAACATTCTGACACATACTAAACAACTGGCCTTTCATGCGCCGATCACCAGCGGAGTTTATTCCGTAGGGTTTGATGTGTTTACCTTTTCCCGCCCCCGACGTCGCCCTGCATGCTGACAGGACGAACCCTTCACCACGGTCCCTGTCAGTGAAATAATCCCCCGCAAATAGATTTTTGGATTGGTGATCCCTTATATCAATTTACTCAAAGTGGACAATCAAAATATAATTATCAGGGTGGCTACTGTAGTTGATAAAGTTTATTCGAAAACGATAACCGATGAAATGGGTGCCTCCGCAGCTGCAAGAGGTACCGGCATTGCCAAACGCAGCCCTGAATACATAGAGCAGAAAATTGACGAGGGTAAAGCCGTGATTGCCATTACCGATCAGAACGAATGGGTGGGCTTTTGTTATATCGAAACCTGGAGTCATGGTGAATATGTGGCAAATAGTGGTTTGATAGTTGCACCGGCTTTCAGAAAAAGTGGTGTAGCAAAAAAAATTAAGCATAAGATATTCAACCTCTCCCGGGAAAAATATCCTGACTCAAAAATATTCGGGTTAACAACCGGATTGGCCGTAATGAAGATTAATTCTGATCTAGGCTATGAACCTGTTACTTATTCTGAACTAACACAGGATGAAGCTTTCTGGGCCGGTTGTAAAAGCTGTGTGAACTATGAGATACTGATGAGTAAAGAAAGAAATAATTGTATGTGTACAGCCATGCTTTTCGATCCCAAAGACCACTATGAGCCTGAAGAAACCAAAGAGTTCTTCAAAGAAAATGTGTCAGGCTTCGAAAGATTGTTGAGGTTTAAACAGTGGAAGCTGTTAAAACCATTCATGAAAAAAGATAAAGAGGGTAATGGTGGAAGTAAACCGAAATCTTTATTGCATCATTTGTTTCATTAATAAAATTCAATCAATAGCATACCATGTCAAAGAAAGTTGTTTTAGGTTTTAGCGGTGGATTAGACACATCTTATTGTGTAAAATACCTGACAGAAGAAAAGGGATACGATGTGCATAGCATCATTGTAAATACTGGTAGCTTTTCCGATGAAGAATTAAAGCAGGTAGAAACTCATGCACATAAATTGGGAGTAAAGTCGCACAAGGCTGTGAATGCCGTAAAAAATTATTACGACAGTATTATTAAGTATTTGATTTATGGGAATGTACTGAAAAATAACACCTATCCCCTTTCTGTTTCTGCTGAAAGGTTGAGCCAGGCACTGCATATTGCTGAACATGCACAGGAATTAAAAGCAGATGCTGTAGCACATGGCAGCACCGGTGCCGGTAACGACCAGGTCCGTTTTGATATGATTTTTCATATTATGATTCCCGGTGTGGAAATCATAACGCCAATAAGAGATTTACAATTGAGCCGTGAAGAAGAGATTGCATACTTGAAAGCCAAGCAGGTAGATATGAATTTTGAAAAATCCATGTATTCTATCAACAAAGGATTATGGGGAACAAGTGTAGGCGGCAAAGAAACACTATCCTCAAAAGGTTTACTACCGGAAGAGGCATGGCCAACACAAGTATCAAAAACCGGCAGTGAAGAAGTAAAGTTACATTTTGAAGAAGGTGAATTGAAAAAGGTAAACGACAAAAAATTTGGTCATCCTTCGGAAGCTATACAATATCTACAAACTATTGCCGGTCCTTATGGCATTGGCCGTGATATACATGTGGGCGATACCATCATTGGTATAAAAGGAAGAGTTGGTTTTGAAGCAGCTGCCCCAATGCTGATACTTAAAGCTCATCATGCGTTAGAAAAACATGTGCTGAGCAAATGGCAGTTACAATGGAAAGAGCAACTGGCACAATTTTATGGTAACTGGCTGCAT
>JANNCC010000192.1:0-7366 GCA_031386125.1 Chitinophagaceae bacterium | reverse complement strand
TTCGGTAAGCTTCGCAGGAATACAACTAATAACAACTAAACTAAACCAACGGGCTAAACCCGGCGGTTAACAACGTACATTGGACGTTAAACGGGACATATTATGGAGGGTTTACCTCAGCTTTATCGGTATAGTACTGATTAGTGTACTTGTCCTCGGCCGGGCCTTCTACATTCAACGCTTCCAGGGAAACCACTGGCGCAGCATGAGTGACAGCCTTCACCAAAAATTTATTTCTCTCGATGCTGAAAGAGGAACTATCTACAGCGAAGACGGACAGATGCTCAGCACTTCTATTCCAACCTTTGATATCTACATTGATTTTAATGCTGATGGCTTGCGGGAGAAAAAAGGAAAACGGTTTATAGAAAACGTTGACTCTTTCGCTGTTTCCCTGGCTAATCATTTTAAAGACAAAACATCAGCACAGTATAAGAAAGAGTTGCAGTTGGCTTTTAAGGATAACGAAAGATACTATCCGTTAAAAAAGAAGCTTGGCTTTGAAGACTATAAAGTTTTCCGGGAATTTCCATTAGTAAGACTGGGTCGTAATAAAAGTGGTGTGATAGTAGAAGTGAACAGCAAAAGAGAAACACCGTTTGGATTGCTGGCTAACAGAACGATTGGTTTGTCGAGAGAGTTTAAAGACGCTAATAAAAAAGCGAAGAAACAGAATGTAGGATTAGAAAGAAGTTATGATACCATATTGAGCGGTCATGATGGATTAAAATTAGTTCGCTATATAGCTGGTGGCACTGCAGTACCGGTGGAGGGTTCGCAAACTGACCCTGTTAACGGCAAAGATGTTTTCACAACAATTGATGTAAACATGCAGGACATTACAGAAACGGCATTGATGCGGATGATGTTGCAATGCGAAGGCCCTTATGGTACTGCTATTGTAATGGAAACAAGTACCGGTAAAATAAAAGCGATGGCGAATCTTGGCCGCCGCAGCGATGGCACTTATTGGGAAGATGATAATTATGCCTTGAGAGTAACAGAGCCGGGTTCAACTATTAAGTTAGCTACACTTTTGTCTGTATTAGATAAAGGAAGTAGCTCTATTACAGATATGGTGCAAGTAGGTGGTGTAGGAAGATTGGAAGTGGCACCGGGTAAAGTGGTGGTTGATGCAGAAAGACATAGTGCTTCATCTCTTTCTGTAAAGGATTGTTTTGCGCATAGTTCAAATGTAGGTATGAGCAAACTGGCCTATAAAGCGTTTGGTAATAATCCCTCGGAAATCAAACAATACTATCACAAGTTTCATTTGGATGAAAAATCTCCTGTTGATTTAATGAATGTTCCAAAACCAACGATGGCACCACTATCCACTGAAAAAGGCGAAGCTGGTTTGGGCAATATGTTATGGATGAGTTTCGGCTATGCCATACAGGTTAGTCCATTGCATACTTTGACACTATACAATGCGGTAGCTAATAATGGAAAGATGATGAAGCCTTATCTGGTAAACAGTATCCAAAGCAATGGTGTACTTACCAAACAGTTTACTCCAACCGTAATGGATGAAAATATTTGCAAATCAACTGTTATTAAAGATGCGCAAGCTGCTATGCGGGCAGTAGTAACAGAAGGCACAGGAAGAAAAGCTTTGGCAGGAATACCATTTGCTGTAGCAGGAAAAACAGGAACAGCACATGTATCAGACGGTACCATCAAATATTCTCACGGAGTTTATCAGGCAACATTTGTTGGATACTTTCCAGCAGAGAAACCTCAATACACTTGTATAGTTGTAGTCCGCACCAAACCACATGCAGCATCACACTATGGTGGCACTGTAGCGGCGCCGGTGTTTAAAGAAATTGCCACCAAGTTATACTCGATGTATGTAGAGAAGAAGAATCCATCACTATATGCGTCGGTTAAAGATAGTTCCGGGTTTTTCTATGCCGGTAATGCAAATGATATTAAGAATATTCTCAAAACAATGAATATGGCATACAGGGATTCAGTTGCACAAAACAACTGGGCCACTGTGTATGCAAGCAATTATCAGCTGGTGGTGAAAGCAACTACAATGCGCCAGCAAGTGATGCCGAATGTGAGAGGGATGGGATTGAAAGATGCAGTTTATCTGTTGGAGAATATGGGATTAAAAGTAGCGATAAGAGGAAGGGGAAAGATTGTGATGCAATCAGTGGCACCGGGAACGGCACTGGCAAAAGGAATAACCGTAATACTGGAACTGAGCTAAAGAGAAACGATTTGCTGTTAAGCGATATACTATATAAAGTAAATATCAGATCGGTTGCAGGTAGTACATCAGTTGAAGTGAATGATATACAGATTGATTCGAGGAAGAGTAGACCGGGAAGTGCATTTATAGCAGTAAAAGGAGCAGCGGCAGACGGTCACCAGTTCATTGAGAAAGCGATTGAGAATGGCGCAGCAGTAGTGGTGTATGAAGAAACTCCGGATAGTAAGAAAGAAGGAGTGGTGTATGTGCAGGTAGAGAACAGTGCAGCAGCTGCGGCATATATGACTAATAATTTTTTCGGAAAACCATCAGAGAAAATAAAACTGGTGGGAGTAACCGGAACAAACGGAAAGACAACAATTGCAACATTATTATACAAGCTCTTTACAAGATTGGGATATAAATGTGGATTGTTAAGTACTGTTGAAAATCAGATTGGTGATAGAATAGTGCCTGCAACGCATACCACACCGGATGCCATTAGTCTTAATCAATTATTAAGTCAGATGGTGGAACAAGGATGCAGTCATGTGTTCATGGAAACAAGTTCACATGCCATTCATCAGCACCGGGTAACTGGTTTGCAGTATGCAGGTGGACTTTTCAGCAACATCACACATGACCACCTGGATTATCACAAAACGTTTGATGAATATATCCGGGTGAAGAAAGCCTTCTTTGATTCACTATCATCATCTGCTTTTGCCATCAGCAATGCAGATGATAAAAGAGGAACGGTGATGCTGCAGAATACAAACGCAAAAAAGTATTACTACAGTTTGAAAACCGTGGCTGAGTTCAAAGGAAAGATCCTGGAAAACAGCCTGAGTGGTTTGATAATGACAGTGAATGATGTGGAAGTGCATTTTAGAATGATTGGTGAATTCAACGCATACAACCTGCTGGCAGTATATGGTGCGGCAATTTGTCTGGGAGAAGATAAACAGGAAGTGCTGACTGCGTTGAGTGTGTTAACCGGTGCAGAGGGAAGGTTTGATTATATGGTGTCGGCAAAAGAAAAAGTGATTGCGATTGTGGATTATGCTCACACACCAGATGCTTTGTTGAATGTGTTGGCAACGATAAAAAAATTGAAGAAAGGATTTGAACAGGTGATAACAGTGGTTGGCTGCGGAGGTGACAGGGATAAAACAAAAAGACCGGTGATGGCAGAGGCAGCCTGTGAGTATAGTGACAAAGCAATTTTTACCAGTGATAATCCGAGAAGTGAAGACCCGGCACAGATAATAAAAGATATGGAAGAAGGATTGAGTGCTGCAGCAAAAAGAAAATATATCTCAATTGTTGACAGGAGAGAAGCAATAAAGACGGCGATAAGTTTAGCAAAGCCGGAGGATATAATACTGATAGCAGGAAAAGGGCATGAGAAATACCAGGAAATAAAAGGAGTGAGGAATCACTTTGACGATAAAGAAGTAGTGAAAGAGTTTTTCGAACTGTTAGATAAATAATAAGATAACCAACAACCAGAATGCTGTATCATTTATTTGATTGGCTGAATAGTGAAGGAATAAAATTCCCGGGGAGTCGTCTCTTTGAATTTATCACTTTCAGGTTGTTGCTGGCGGTTCTGTTATCATTGTTTATTACAATGTTCTACGGAAAGAAGCTAATTAAGTTCTTACAAAAAAAGCAGATAGGTGAAAGCATCAGAAATGAAGGGTTGCCGGGTGAAGAAAAGAAAGTGGGTACACCAACAATGGGAGGTATCATCATCATTCTCGCCATCATCATTCCAACCTTGTTGCTGGCAGACTTAACAAAGATATATGTGCAGTTGATGTTGATAAGTACGGTGTGGCTTGGCATCATTGGTTTTATAGATGATTACTTAAAGCTGCGGGGTAAACGATTAGCACAACAAAAAGGGGAGCAGTATAAGAAAGGCAGCAAGGATGGATTGGCAGGATGGTTTAAAATTTTGGGACAGGTTGGTTTGGGAATTACGGTTGGTGCTACGCTGTATTTCAATAGTGAAGTGAAAGTGTGGAGGGAATATGTAGGTCAAGTGCCGCCAGCGGACGCAAAAATTGAACTTATCAAAAAGCAATTCAATGGTGAGACCAGGTATTTTGTTCCAACAAAGACAATTGTAACTACCATTCCATTTGTGAAAGATCATGAGTTCAATTACTCAAAACTGTTGCCGGCTTCGTGGAGGGATTATACATGGGTTCTTTACATATTGATAGTGATATTCATAATTACGGCCGTATCGAATGGTTCAAACCTGACAGATGGATTGGATGGATTGGCAACAGGAACATCAGCAATCATAGGAGTGTTGCTGGGCATATTCGCTTATGCAAGTGGTAACCTGGTGTTTGCTGATTATCTCAACATCATGTACATACCAGATTTGGGAGAGCTGTCCATATTTATTGCAGCAATGATTGGGGCTTGTATCGGATTTCTTTGGTACAACTCTAACCCGGCGCAGATTTTTATGGGTGATACAGGTAGTTTGACATTAGGAGGCATCATTGCATCGCTGGCTATCATCGTTCATAAGGAATTGTTGTTACCGATTTTCTGTGGTGTGTTTTTCGTGGAAACGCTGAGTGTAATGATACAGGTTGGTTACTTCAAATACACCAAGAGAAGATTTGGTGTGGGGCGGAGGGCTTTTTTAAAAGCCCCACTGCATCATCACTACCAGGTAAAGGGATACCATGAAGTAAAAATTGTGAACAGGTTTTGGATAGTGACTGTGTTGCTGGTGGTGCTGAGTATCGTTACGTTGAAGCTGAGATAATTCCATCCTCCCTCTTCATTTATGGAGAGGGATAGAGGGTGAAGCAATAAATTGTTGAAAAACCAACAGAATCCTAAGACCCCGAAGAAGACGATCGTTCTGATTTTATCGAATTGTGGTGCAGTTGTATTTGAAAGTCCAATACTTATGAAGAGCCGTGTTCCGTACACGGACTATTGAACATGGGAAAAAGGTTTGTCATATTGGGAGGAGGTGAAAGTGGTGTGGGTGCCGCACTGCTGGCGAAGCAACAAGGATATGACGTATTTCTTTCGGATGGAAGTTCTTTGAAAAATGAGTATCGTAACGAGTAAAAAGTAGCCGGGATTGATTTTGAAGAAGGGCAGCATACAGAATCAAAAATTCTGAATGCTGATGAAGTGATGAAAAGCCCCGGCATACCAGAGAAAGCGGAGATAGTGAAAAAGATAAGAGCAAAAGGAATTGATATTATCAGCGAAGTAGAGCTGGCTTATCGGTTTAAAGGCAACAGTAAAATTGTCGCCATCACCGGTAGTAATGGAAAAACAACAACTACTGCATTGATCTATCACATATGCAAAACCGCTGGTCTTGATTGTGCAATGGTTGGCAATATTGGTGATTCGTTTGCCAAACAGGTTACCAATGACCCCAAGCCATTGTATATAGTTGAGATAAGCAGTTTTCAATTAGATGATATAAAAGCTTTCAGACCGGACATTGCTGTGCTGGTAAATATTACAGAAGATCACTTAGATCGTTACGACTACAAATTTGAAAATTATATCAACAGTAAATTTCGTATCGCTATGAATCAGCAGCCGGATGACTATTTCATCTACTGCGTCGATGATGAAGTAACTATGAAATATCTAAACCAATTCAATATTCAATCTAACCAACTGCCAATAAGTATGAAAAGAGAACTGCCAAACGGAGCATTTATTAAAGACGGGGACATGTACGTAAGAACAGGACAGGATTTTACCAACATGAGTGTATTTGATTTTGCTTTAAAAGGAAAGCACAATCAGTATAATACAATGGCAGCCTGTGTAGCAGCGACTACACTGGATATCCGTAAGGATAAAATCCGGGAAGCCGTGCAGGATTTCCAGGGATTGGAACACCGGATGGAGCATGTGGCAACAATCCGGGGGGTGGAATTTATTAATGACAGCAAGGCAACCAATGTAAACTCCACCTGGTATGCATTGGAAAGCATGACAAAACCAACAGTATTGATATTGGGTGGTGTAGATAAAGGAAACGATTACTCATTGATAGAAGAATTAGTAAAAGAAAAAGTAAAAGCCATCATTTGCCTCGGAACAGATAACAGGAAAATTCATGAAGCATTTGGCAACACAATGAGTACAATAGTAAACACAGCCACAGCAGCAGAAGCGGTGCATGCAGCTTTTCATTTTGCCGGCAAAGGGGATGTTGTATTGTTAAGCCCGGCCTGTGCCAGTTTTGATTTATTTAAAAATTATGAAGATAGGGGCAACCAATTTAAACAAGTAGTGAAAGAACTATAATAATGGAAGCAACAAGAGACATAGGACTGGGTGTATTTAAGAACACCTACAATGCAAACAATCTTATCAATAAAACAAAAGGAGATAGGGTTATCTGGGCATTGGTGGTATTGCTCACCCTGGTTTCATTATTGGCAGTATATAGTGCTACTGGTTCATTGGCTTATAAAAATTACAGGGGCAATACAGAAATATACCTCTTCAAACAGATTGCTTTTATTATGGCGGGCATTATGGTTATCTATTTTGCCCACCTTGTTAATTATACATTTTATTCAAAAGCAGCAAAGATTGCATTCCTTATTTCATTGCCACTATTATTTTATACGTTGTTTTTTGGAGTAAAGATGAACGAGGGCAGCCGCTGGATTCGACTGCCATTGATTAATATGACGATGCAAACTTCCGACTTTGCAAGACTGGCTCTCTTCATGTACCTCGCAAGGTTGATTAGTAAGAAACAGGATGTAATCAAAGATTTTAAAAAAGGGTTTTTACCAATCATAGCCCCGGTGGCGGTTACTTGTGCACTAATTGCACCGGCGAATCTATCTACTGCACTATTGCTTGGTGCAAGTTGTTTACTGCTCATGTTTATTGGTCGTGTCAGTACCAGGCATATTTTACTGACGATTGGAGCTGCATTGATTCCAATCTTATTTCTTGTTTCGGCAGCAGTTATCCGTCATGGTAAAACAAAGAATGAAGATGCAGTTGTTGTTGCAACGACGAAATCCTCTTCCAGCTTATTTGGCCGTGTTGATACCTGGGTTGGCCGGATGGAAAGTTTTATTTATGGTAGTAAGGACGATATTAATAATGATGCTTACCAGGTAAACCAGG
>JANNCC010000086.1:0-4190 GCA_031386125.1 Chitinophagaceae bacterium | reverse complement strand
GTTTCTGATGCCGCAAAAAATGCAGACCTGGGAAATGTGACCATGAACGATGCGGTGAAAATATTGGCAGAGGCAATAGTAAGAACCGAAGCTCCACCGGTCACCATGGTCGGCGATACGGTGCAATACAATGCTGGCTCTTTTAAAGTGCAACTAAATGCCAGTGTGGAGCAGCTATTGAAAAAACTGCCCGGAGTAAAAGTGGACAAAGACGGAACGATAAAGGCACAGGGAGAAAAAGTAACGAAGGTATTGGTAGATGGTAAAGAGTTTTTTGGTAACGACCCGAAGATTGCTACTAAAAATTTACCGGCAGATGCAGTGGACAAAGTACAGGTGTATGACAAGCAAAGCGACCAGGCACAATTGACCGGCTTTGAAGATGGCAATTATGAAAAAACCATCAACCTGAAACTAAAGAAGGATAAAAAGAAAGGAGTGTTTGGAAAAGTGAATGCAGGTGCTGGTAATAAAGAACGGTATGAAGGAAAGTTCAATGTCAATTCGTTTAAAGGAGCAAGACAGTTCTCTGCAATCGGCATGGGCAATAATACCAATGCGGAAGGATTTTCTTTTATGGATATACTGAACTTCTCCGGCGAACTGGCAAGGATGCAACGGGGAGGAGGAGGTGGTAACATAAGCATTAATGTATCTGGCGAAGAAGCCGCTGCCATGGGATTAAACGCCGGGGGAAGAAACAACGGCATTAATACAGCATGGGGAGGTGGGTTGAACTACAACAACATCATTGGCAACAAGCTGGATTTCCAGAGTAACTATTTTTACAACCGGTATAACCCAAACCAGGAAAGCCATGTGCAGCGGCAATATTTTTTGCCCTCACCTTATTTTTATAACCAGAACTCTTTTGCTGACAACCTGAGTAAGAATCATCGCTTTAACCTGAACACCTTGTACCAGGTTGATTCGATGAACTCTATCCGCATCACTCCTTCATTCAGTTACCAGAAAACAAATAACAGGTCGCAGACAGATTATCAAACATTATCAGAGAACAAGACGCTGACTAATGAAGGGTTCAGTAATAACACAGCCGCCAGCACAGGATATAATTTTCGTACTGACATTATCTGGCGCAAAAAATTTGCAAGAAAAGGAAGAACATTTTCTTTATCCGTGCAAACAAGCCTGAATGGAAGTGATGGTGATGGTAGCCTTTCATCGGTCAATAGTTTTTATAATCCCAATGGGTCTTTAGTAAGAAAAGATACATTGAACCAGCAAAGCAGCACCAGCGGTAACCTGAAGGGGTATAATGCTAAGGCTGTTTACACAGAACCTTTCTGGAAAAAATCATTGCTGGAGTTTAGTGTAAGCAAAAGCAATACAGAAAGCAGTTCACAAAAAACAACACATGATTACAACAAAGCAAATGGTAAATATGACCAGTTGAATAACATACTGAGTAATGATTTTGAAAATACCTATGGCTATATTAACGGAGGCTTCCGTATGAGGACGCAAAAGAAAAAATACAGCTATGCCCTCGGCGTCAACTGGCAACAGGCAGAGCTGGAAGGAAAAATAATCAGTGGCACTAAAGATTCGTTGATCAGCAAAACATTCAGGAATATTTTGCCCAATGCCAGGTTCCAGTACAATTTTTCCCGGTTCAAAAGCTTTTCGATGACGTATAATACGGCGACTAACCAGCCAAGTATGGCACAGCTGCAACCGGTGCCGGATAACAGTAATTCGCTGAACATTAAAGAAGGCAATCCTGATTTGAAGCAGGAATATAACCACACTGCGCAGGTTAACCTGAATATGATGAGTCCGTATAAGAATAAAAACCTTTTTCTGTACCTGACGATGCAGGCTACAAAAAATAAAATAGTGAATTACGATTCCGTGAACCTGCAAACAGGGGTAAGGCGGACAAAGCCTGTAAATGTGGATGGAATCTATAACCTGAACACCAATATCAGTTACAGTATGCCTGTCCGTTTTTTGAAAGGCAGTATAGAGCTGAGCAGTGGCGGTGGCTACAACAGCGGTAAACAATTAGTGAATACCTTAACCGGCAATGTGGTAACGAATGACATTAAAACACTCAGCCTTGGTCCTGATGTACGGCTGGATATGAACCCGACAGATAAATTAAGTATCGGGGTGGGTGCTGGATTCAGTTACAACAAAACAAAATACTCGTTGCAGGCTGCACAAGACATTAACTCTCTTTCGCAGGAGTACAATGCCTCATTGGATTGGGAAATGCAAAAAGGGTTTTTCTTTGCTACTGACTTTAATTATACCATCAACAGCCAACGGGCATCTGGCTTTAATATAAAAGTACCACTATGGAATGCCAGCATCAGTAAACAAATGCTGAAGTACAACCGGGGCGAACTGAAATTTGCTGCCAGGGATTTGTTGAATAAAAATATCGGTATCAGCCGCAATACCAACAACAACTATATTGAAGATTCAAGAGTATTGACACTGCGACAGTTCTTTTTACTCAGCTTTACGTATAGTTTGAGTAAAACGGGGTTGAATAATGGTGGTGGTGGCGGTGGGATGAGGGTGATAACGAGGTGATGTTGTAGAAATCGTCAATCTTTTTTCTTTCTAATTTTCTTCTCTTTCACAAATAACCCAGCCGTGTAAGTATCATACAATTCAAATAAAAACTCAATCCTTTTTGCCTCGCTGATAAAAGGCTGCGGACGATAACACAAATCTACCGCTTTATCCAATTGCTGATGGGCTTTTACCAAATCCGGCGGCATAGTGTTGGGGTCGTATAAATCTGCCAGACTACTTTTAGGATAAGCAGCTCTTGTGTCTAATACTTTTTGTGCAGCTTCTTCTACTGTCTTTGTTTGTTTAGTAGTTGGATTTTGTGGCCAGGGAAAGTTATTGTAAACCATACCTGTTGAGTATGAAAAATCACTTTTCATTCTTCCAGCAACATTTTTTACCCATGCCATGTGCATAATTGAACAAAGTACTCCAAAGCTATAAACTGATGCGTTTGCAACGGTATAGTTTTTATTACTTGTTATTATGTCCTTTGACACGAAACCAATTGGGATATACTTTCTTCTTTCAGAAGAAACTTCTGGAAAAACTAAGTAATCAGATTTAGGTTGACGTATTTCACCAAATAAAGTAGGAAATGCTGCAAGTTTTTTTGTAGTTGGTCGGTTGCTATTTAACCTTGATTCTTTAACCAGTTCAATTCTCCTCTCGACTTCTGGCAAGGATTTTAATTCATGTGGTTTGGCATCCTTCAACCATAAACACCATCTAAAAATTCCTCTAATAAATTCTTGGGAGCCAATAAATTTTCTAAAAAATTTTTCTGCACCAGGTTCTTTAGATAAAAACATCTTCTTTTCATCGTCTGTAAAAAGAAAGTGTCCACCATCATTTGGCATACTTCCAAAAACCATCTCTGAAACATTACAAATGGGAGTTCGACGCTTACCTATAAAAATATCTTTTCCAGCAACCAGATAAGGATTTATATTCTTGACTTTTACCTTATGTGCTTCTCCTTTAATATCATCATACTCATAAATGCTTTTCTCATCAGTATCATAGTTAGCAAAACCAATAATTACCACATGAACTGCTGCATTTCCTTTAGCTTCATTACCCCACTTAAATGTACGATGGGCAAAATGAATTTTGATGCGATAAATATTAAATAGAAGATTCCAGAGAATTCCAACTTGCTCCCCTTGAGTAATTGAGTTGGTGGATACAAAAGCACATTTTGTAAGAAGTAAGGAAATTCCTGTCTGTAGAGGAATTTCATGTTTCGGATTATGGGATGACATGTATTCGGCAGCTTTCAAATACCATCCGGTTACATAATCAAGTACACCAGCTCCATCCACTTCTTCAAAATGAATGGCCATATCTTTTTTTTGTTCTGTATTTTGCCATGCTTTACCAATAAATGGAGGATTGCCAATAATAAAATTGAATTGCGGAGTCTTCGAAAAATTTTCGGCCGCCGAAGATTCCGGCATAGCCGGAATCTTCGGCGGTCGAAAATTTTTCGAAGACTCCGACATTCGACTTTATACTAGGAAACCCTCCTTTTGTAGGAAAGACTTGGCAAAATGAATCTTAATTTTGTATTTATTAAAGAGTTCATTCCATAAGATTCCAACCTGTTCACCTTGCGAAATTGAATTAGTAGAAACAAAAGC
>JANNCC010000133.1:0-22978 GCA_031386125.1 Chitinophagaceae bacterium | reverse complement strand
TCTGTAATCACTCCCCCGCCAACGCCAACCAGTGTTGTTTTACGGTCAGCTTCCATTTCAATCAGTTTTTCAATGACTGCATCAACAGTTGCCTGTACTTTAAATTCTTCGCCGGGTTTTAATACAATTGTATTCCACCCTTTGAACCGTTTGGTGTGTGCATTGAAAATATTTTCATCTGTAATAATTACAGTAGCCTTTGGGTCAGTTATATTTTTTAATTGACTGATGCCGGAGGCAAAGTGTATTTCTGTTGAAGCAGATGAAAATTTAAAAATTTGTTTTTCCATATAAGTTTTTTCTCGCTAAGAATTACCCACCCCAACTCACCAAAGTATTTGAATCACTAAATTCGCCCCTCCGAAGAGGGGAAGTTCACTACTTTCAACTCCCTATTCACTACACACCATTCGCCTTAACTATCCATAATTTTTTTCTGATGATTGATACTTTCCATGTGTACCGCATCAAAATACTTGGTGATAAATTCTTTACTCAATCCCAGCTTATCACCTTTTGCAGTAGCCCGTTCAATAATCTCATTCCACCTGCCGGTTTGTAAGATGGTAATATTATTGGCTCTTTTATAAATACCAATTTGTTCGGCCGCTTTCATCCGCTGACCTAATATCTGCATCAGTTCATCATCTAATTGGTTTATCTGCTGGCGCAATTTTTCCAAAGCTGCATGATATTCTTCTGAACTAATATCTTCTTTTCTCCAGATAATAGTTTCCAGCATTTCTTTTAACCGTTCCGGCGTTACCTGTTGTTTGGCATCGCTCCAGGCTTTGTCGGGGTCTATATGACTTTCGATCATCAACCCGTCATAGTCAAGGTCAATTGCCTTTTGCATTACTTCCAATAAAATATCACGACGACCACAAATATGTGACGGGTCGTTAATGATTGGCATGTTGGGATGTTTCAACTTCATTTCAATAGCCAGGTGCCACATAGGTGCATTGCGATACTCGGTGTTTCCATAAGAAGAAAACCCACGATGTATCAAACCAATTTGTTTAATACCTGCACGGGCAATTCTTTCTACTGCACCAGCCCACAATTCCAAATCAGGGTTGATAGGATTTTTTATCAGCACCGGCACATCCACACCTCTTAGTGCATCGGCGATTTCCTGCACACTAAACGGATTCACGGTGGTTCTTGCACCAATCCATAATACATCCACATCGAAAGTGAGTGCATCTTGTACTTGTTTGCCAGTAGCCACTTCCACTGTTGTTGGTAAACCGGTTATTTTTTTTGCCTGTTGCATCCAGGGCAACCCTTTGGCCCCTACACCTTCAAACATACCAGGTTTGGTTCTTGGTTTCCAGATGCCGGCTCTTAGCATATCTACTTTGCCGGTAGCTGCCAATCTCTGTGCGGTTTTCAACACTTGTTCCTCTGTTTCCGCACTGCACGGACCACTGATGATGAGTGGCCTTTTGCTCCATGTTGATTGCACAGTTTCTTTTGTTGGTTGTTCTGTTGCTTGCATATTTGTAAAGATAAAATTTTATGTTGTCATCGTTCTGTTCTTTGGCCATCTTCGTTGCGCCGCACCCTTGTACTGCAATAATTCTATTTAACAATTTCCACTATCCGTATTTTTTTTACTTACTCTTTCTTATTTTCTTTCACATTGAGCCCCTACGGGATTCTAAATACACTCTGAATTTTCATTCCCCCGATTTCATCGGGGACTATTCACATGCAGCCCCGCTGGGGCTGGTACAAAAAATTCGTTTTAATCCGTTACATCTGCGTTATCCGTGTTTCTATTTAATTATCCTCCTAATCTTATTTGCATCTTCAATCAATCGCATCAAATATTCATTATCATCTTTCTCAATACTTTCTTTAAATCTTGTCAATTGTGCAATATGCTCCTTCAATACATCCAGTACATTCTCTTTGTTCTGCATAAAGATGGGCACCCACATAGCCGGGTTACTTTTTGCCAAACGAACCGTACTTTCAAAACCGGCGGAGGCTAATTCAAAGATGGCATTTTCTTCTTTTTCTTTTTGCAACACCGTATTGGCCAATGCAAAAGAAGTGATGTGAGAAATATGACTTACATACGCCGCATGCAGGTCATGGGCTTTGGCTTCCATTTCCAGCAAATGCATTCCTATTTTCATATACATTCCTTTTACCCATTCCAAAGCATCTGCATCGCTATCTTCTGCATTACAAATAATTACTCCTTTGTTTTCAAATGCGCCTCTTACTGCTGCTTGCGGGCCACTGTATTCAGTTCCCCACATAGGATGGGTGGCGACATATCGTCCCCGCTTCGGATGATTTTTTATAGCATCTATTGACTGGCTTTTTGTTGAGCCAAGGTCAATCACAATTTGATTATCTATTTTATCCATGACAGATGGCAAAAGATCAAGTAATGTATCAACCGGTATCGCCAGTATGATAACATCCGATGCGGCAATCGCTTCATCAAGGTTCATTACCTCATCTACCAATTCCAGCTCTATTGCCTGCTGTGCATGGTCCGGGCTGGCATCCACTCCAATCAGTTTTGATGATAATTTTTTTTCATGCAACTGAATGGCTAATGAACCCCCCATAAGACCGACACCTACTATTGCTATTTTTTTTCGTTCCATCGTTTTAAATTTTAAACTAAGAGGAAAATGAGTGAAGGAGGAAAAGAGAATACATAAAATGTCTCTTTAACTCTTTTCCTACTTTATCCTCTTAGTCTTTGTATTGCTTCTTCAAATTTTTCTTCGGTACTGCATAAACTAACCCGTACATGCTTATCTCCTGAACTACCAAATATGCCACCGGGTGTGATAAACACATTTGACTTGTATAATATTTCGTCGCTTAATACATATCCATCTTTATATTTTGCTGGGGTTTTTGCCCAAACAAACATACCAGCCTGTTCGATTGAAAATTCACAGCCAAGTAATTGCAACAATTCAAAACCCTTTTCTCTTCTTTTCCTATAAACTGCATTCACTTCTTCATGCCATTCTTTTCCCAGACTCAGTGCTTTTGCAGCCGCTAGTTGAACCGGCAAAAACATACCACTGTCCATATTACTTTTAAACCGGAGCACTTCTTCTATTCTTTCTTTGGCACCGCAGAGCATTCCCACTCTCCATCCCGCCATATTATGGCTTTTACTTAACGAGTTTAATTCAAGCACAAAATCTTTCGCCCCTTCTATACTTAATAAACTTTGTGGATTATCGTTTAATATAAATGAATAAGGGTTATCATGAATGATGAGTATATTATTCTTTTTTCCAAAAGCCACTAGCTTTTCAAATAGCTCGTTTGATGGTAATTGGCCCGTTGGCATTTGCGGATAATTGACAAACATCAACTTTACTTTCTTTAGTTTCTCTTTCTTCAGTTTATCAAAATCAGGTTCATAATTATTTTTCTCTCGCAATTTATACTCTACACATTTGCCACCAGCCAGTTTTACTGCACTTCTGTAAGTTGGATAACCAGGATTTGGCACCAGCACTTCATCATCTTTATCAAGATAAGTCATACAAATGTGCATTATGCCTTCTTTGCTTCCTATTAATGGCAATATTTCCGAATCAGGATTTAATTCTACCCGGTACCATGTCTCATACCAATCGCTGATAGCCTTTCTCAAAACCGGTGAACCCTTATATCCCTGGTAAGCATGAACAGTTGGCTTTGCACTTTCTTCCTGTAATGTTCTTATCACCTCCGGGTGCGGTGGCTGATCAGGACTGCCAATGCCGAGGTTGATAATATTCTTACCTGCTTTATTCAGTTCCTCTATCTCTCTCAGTTTTTGAGAAAAATAATATTCATCAATGTTTTTTAATCGTTTTGCTACTTCCATAACCCTCTTTTATAAACTCCGTAAATTTTAATTTCTGCTGTAAGTGGTTTTATTATTTCTATCACTTTATTAAATTGCTCCCCTGAATCAAATTCCATATCTGCATGAAAACTATATTTGAAATCACTACCGGGAATCGGAAAACTTTGCAGTTTGCTCAAGTTGATACCTCCCTCTGAAATTTTTATCAGCACTTTTGCTAAGCTTCCTTTTGAATGATCTGTATGAAAATTAACAGATGCTTTATTAGCATTGTCAACCGGCTTCGCAACATCTTTCCGCTGCAAAACAAGAAACCTTGTATAATTATTTTTCAATGTCTGAATATTTGGAGCAATCATATCTAACTGGTATAATTCAGCAGCCAGTTTACTGGCAATTGCTGCCACATGTTTGCACTTATGCTGATGGATATATTTTGCACTCAGTGCCGTATCGTCTGTTTCTACCAACTTCCATTTGTACTTATCCAAAAAATCATAGCATTGTTGTAATGCCATAGTATGGGAATGTACTTCCCGTATGTCCTCCAATTTCACTCCGGGATTTACCAATAAATTCTGCCGTATCTGTAAATAAATTTCGCCAACAATTTTTAAATTACTTTTCTGCAGTAAATTATAATTCGGCAAAATACTACCCGCAATAGAATTTTCTATTGCCATTATGCCGCCATCACTTTCTTTTTTATTACTTGCAATCTTTATCACTTCTTTAAAAGTGTTGCAGGCAATCACTTCAACAGTTTTGTCGAAAAATAACTGTGCTGCCACCTGATGAAAGCTGCCTTCATAACCCTGTATTGAAATTCTTGTACCCATAGTCTTAAAACAAAAATCCCGGCCAGTTTGGCCGGGATTTTCTTTATGTTGATTTTTAGTTGTTCTTAGCTTGTTTTCAACAAAAGCATTCCCGGCTTCTTTGTAAAAAAGAAGTAGTAAAAATAGAAACTAAAATATGCCTTTGTACCTGTCATATAACAAATGTAGTTTTCCCTTTTGTTAAATCCAACAACTATCTCAACTTATTTTCTGCTGCCGCCACTTTCAGCATCATTCATACGAATTTTCCGACCCCGGTAATTCTTACCATCAATCGCTTTTATCATCTTTTTACCAGCAGATGGTTCAATTTCAATCCAGCTTGTCATTTCCTTCATATCTATACGGCCCAGTACTTCTTTTTTCAGATCACTCATATCAAGAATGAATTGCAAAAAACTGGCTTTATAAAATCCATCTTTCGTTCCCAGGTTTACAAACAGCCTTTGGTAACTTCCACCACCACTAAAACTTCTTCCACTTGTATCTCTGTCACGGTCTCTTGACACAGGTCTTTCACTTCTTTCACCCCTTCTGTCACTTCTCCTGTCATCACTGCGCATATTAAGGTCAGCCGCATTTTCATAATACTTCAGAAACCGATCAAACTCCAACGCTGCAACCCTTTGCATAATTTCTTCTTTTTCTATATCCCCAAACTTCTCTCTCAGTGTTGGCAAGTATGTTTCATACTGACCGTGACTGATATCTGCACTTAACATTTTATCAATGAAATGAAAAAACTGTTTGCGGCAGACATCTTTACCGGTAGGAATGTCCATCTTGTGAACTTTCCCATTCAATATCCTTTCAATCTGGCGCAGGCGATAAGTTTCTTTGGGTGTTACGATGGAAACAGAAATACCACTTTTACCAGCACGGCCAGTACGACCGCTGCGGTGAGTATATACTTCTACATCATCCGGTAATTCGTAATTGATAACATGGGTAATGCCTGTTACATCGATACCTCTTGCAGCTACGTCTGTTGCAATTAACAACTGGATACTTTTATCCCGGAACAATCCCATCACTTTATCTCTTTGCTGCTGCGTTAAATCACCGTGTATGGCATCAATATCATATCCTTCTCTTGTTAAACGTTCCGCTATATCTTGTGTATCTGCCTTCGTACGGGCAAATACAATTCCATAAATACCAGGATTGAAATCAATGATACGTTTCAATACTTCGTACCGATTATGATGTTGTGTAGCATAATACTGGTGATCAATATTAGCAGCTCCTGCGTTTGTTTTACCAATGGTGATTTCAAAAGGTGTAGTCATGTACCTTTTGCTTACCTGCCGTATTTCTGCGGGCATGGTGGCACTAAAGAGCCAGGTACTTTGTCTGTTAGGAGTGTTCTTTAAAATAAATTCAATGTCTTCTTTAAAACCCATGTTCAGCATTTCATCTGCTTCATCCAATACTACGTAATGGATTTTTTCAAGGTTGATAGCTTTTCTTTCGATAAGATCAATAAGACGACCGGGAGTAGCCACTACGATATGTGTGCCTCTTTTTAAATCCCTTATTTGCAGGGAGATGGAAGTTCCTCCATATACTGCTGTTACAGAAATATTAGCTTTCTTACTTTTAAATTTTTCCAGGTCATTGGCTATTTGTAAACAAAGTTCCCGGGTAGGACAAACGATTAATGCCTGAGGAAATTTATCTTCTTTATTAATTAATTGCAAAAGAGGTAAGCCAAAAGCAGCCGTTTTTCCGGTACCGGTTTGTGCCAGTCCGATAAAATCTTTGGTGCCTTGTAATAAAACGGGGATTGCTTTTTCTTGTATAGGTGTAGGCTCTGTAAAACCTAAAACTTTAATAGCATTAAGGAGGCCTTCTTCAATGCCTAACGATTCAAATGTAATCACTGATAAAAAAATTTAGTAAAGCGGCAAAGGTAGCCTTAAATAAGGGGAAAGTCGAATGTATTTCAAGCTTTGGGGCTGCGCAAAAAATAAGAAAGCCTTCCCTTGCGGGAAGGCCTCTAACGATTGCTTGCCTTATAAAAGCTTGACAATTAGTTGGACTTTCTTATTACTTAGAAGTAGTGTCTGAAGTAACAGTTTTAGTCATAGTTGTATCACCAGGAGTTTTCACAGTGGTGTCATTAGTTGTAACAGTAGTAACTGTATCGTTACCCGGAACTACAGTTGTAGCTGTATCAGATCCTGTTTTCTTTTCGCCACTGTTGTTACAAGCTACTGCAAAAGAAGCGATAGCGATGATTGCTAAGAATTTTTTCATTTTTAGATTTTTTGTTATTTGTTGAAATATTTCGTTGTTAATACCGGGAACAGAAAAAGGTAACCCGACTTTTATAATTTTTTTTAGATGGCTTAGGGTTACTATTTTTAAAAATCTGTATTAAATAACGGAATGTGAAACCTCAGAACGACGAACAAGCTTTATTGGAAGGATTAGCTATTAGCGACAGAAAAGCCGTTGAAACCCTTTACCGGGAGAATTATAACATGGTTCAGACCCTGATAATCAACAACAACGGCTCTTCGGATGATGCCAAGGACATATTCCAGGAAACGATGATAGTTCTTTATGAAAAGGTAAGATCGGGGACTTTTGAGCTGAATTGCCAGATAAAAACGTTTGTCTATTCAGTTTCCCGGAGGTTGTGGCTAAAAAGGCTGCAGCAGCAAAACAGGTACTCGGCACCTGGCGACAGTATAGAAAATGTGGTGGCGGTAGAAGAAGAGCTGGGAGATCATGAACAACGGAATGCTGAGTTTGAAATGATGGAAAAAGCAATCAGCAACCTGGGCGAACCCTGTAAAAGTCTTCTAGAAGCATATTATTTGCAGAAACAGAATATGCAGGATATTGCAGCCAGCTTTGGATATACCAATGCTGCTAATGCAAAAACCCAGAAGTATAAATGCCTGATGAGGCTGAAAAAAATATTTTTTGCTACTTATAAAAACGGGAATGGTGATGGATGATATTAAAATTTTAGATGCTGTTGAACGCTACATCCGGGGTGAAATGAAACCTGATGAGCGACTGCAATTTGAAAACCTTCGCAAAACTAATGCGGAAGTTGATCAATTAGTGGTGGAGCACACTTTGTTTTTACAACAGATAAACCAATTTGGTGAACGTAAAAATTTCAAATCTTCACTAAATGAAGTTCATACAGATTTAACAGAACAGGGTAAGATTGATTCCATGAGGTTGAAAGGTAAATTGAAAGTAGTTTATCTGTGGAAGAGATACAAAAGAGTTGCTGCTATCGCAGCGTCTATTGCAGGTATTACCACCCTTACTATCAGTGCACTTGTTTGGGCAGTATCTCCCCGGTCAAATGATAATGTGCAGGAAATGAACCGGGAGCTTCAAGTAATAAAAAATGAACAGCGAAATCAGAAAGCTGTTGTAAATAATCTTAAAGACCAGATTAATACAGATAAAAAGGCAGCAAAAAAAACTATCCAGTTTAAATCAGGCGGCACAGGATTTTTAGTAGATGGCAAAGGGTTCCTTGTTACCAATGCCCATATTATCCGCAACTCAAAAAATATTGTCGTTATCAATAATAAAGGCGAAGAGTATAATGCGATTGTACTCAGAACAGATAATGCCAGGGACATAGCAATACTTAAAATTGAAGACAGAAATTATAAATCAATTTCATCACTTCCGTATGGCATTAGCAAAACTGTGAGTGATGTGGCAGAGCCAATCTACACATTAGGCTATCCACGCAATGATATTGTTTACAGTGAAGGATACCTGAGTGCCAGAACAGGTTTTAATGGTGATACGCTTAGTTGCCAGTTGGGCATTGCCGCCAATCGTGGCAATAGTGGCGGTCCGGTATTCAATCATAATGGTGAAGTGATAGGAATAATAAGTACCAAAGAAACGGAATCGGAAGGTGTGGCATTCGCCATTCAATCAAAATATATTTTTGATGCAGTTGACCAATTGAAAAAAGATACTGCTTATCAATCACTGAAGTTATCGTCCAAATCATCTGTTCGTGGAATGAATAAACAACAACAGGTACAGAAGATACAGGAATATGTGTTTATGGTTAAAGGCGATTAAGGAAATTATTTCCCTATAAAGGTAGGGCTACCCATTTTTGACGGGTAGCTTTTTTGTTAATACTCTCTATACCCAGAGGTTGTCCGGATATTCTCCATTACTAATTAACTTCTGTAGATTTTGCTGCACAAAAGGTGCATCTTCCTTATATGTCACCCCAAACCACAATGAAGTAGTAGGAATAATTTCCACCTTACCGCCTTCCTTTATGAACTGATCAGCAACGATTGGAATAAAAAATTCCGATTTCAATTCCTGCCCGTACTGTTGCAGAAAATTTTCAAACAGGCTTTGTGTATATGAAAAGAAAGAAGGATTAAAACACCAGAAGTTCATAGACACTGTTGTCTTTATTGAAAGCTCTTTTGGCTCCAGCCCGTCATCACAAAGTATTGAGCTGTCTTTCTTTGCTATATTAATCCGCTCAGTAATAGTAGCAAGATTGCCGTCATTATCCAACCCGCAAACACCCCGATTCACAGTTCCATGATCAGATAATGTTTTAATCAGGTCGTATCCGACAATGGCATAGTTCTTTTCTGTACAGCCAACATTTAAAAAGGCAGCAGCATTTTCAAAAGCATTATGCCCGTAAAAATCGTCTGCATTGATAACAGAAAAAGGTTCATTCACTACATTCTTTGAACACAGTACTGCATGTGCGGTTCCCCAGGGCTTGGTTCTTTCCGCAGGTATGGCAAAACCGGCTGTAAAAAGACTCAGTTCCTGAAAAACATAAGCAGTTTCAATACGGTTTTTTAGTTTGGGTTCAAAGATGGCCTTGAAATTTTCAGCAAATTCTTCACGGATAACAAATACCACTTTACCAAAGCCTGCACGGATAGCATCGAAAATGGAATAGTCCATGATAGTTTCTCCGGCAGGGCCAAATCCTTCCACCTGCTTCATACTTCCATACCTGGAAGCCATACCAGCTGCTAAAATTACAAGAGTAGGTTTCATATTATGTTTTAAAACTGCGGACGAAATTAAAGTAAATTCGCCAAGCCTGTGAGGGTTTTTGATTATGCAGGACATTAATCTCAACAACATAACAACCGATAAGTTATCTCTTCCGCTGCTTTCAGAAAAGGATGTGGAAGCTGAAGTGTTGAGATTGGATAAAATCCATCCGTTAGTTTCCGGCAATAAATGGTTTAAGCTTCGCTATTATTTAGATGAGGCAAAAACTGAAAGCAAAAAAATAGTTGTGACTTACGGAGGAGCATGGTCCAATCACATACTGGCCACCGCTGCTGCCTGCAAAATAAATCGCCTTTCCTGCATTGGAATCATCCGTGGCGAAGAAGCAGCTAACCTCTCTCCCACTCTTGTGAACGCCAAACAACTTGGTATGCAATTAATTTTTATCGGCCGGGAAGAATACCGTAACGGAAAAATTCCTGATGAGCTTAACAGTCGTGATAATTATTTTATTCCCGAAGGCGGGTATGGAATAAAAGGAGCTGAAGGAGCCGCTACTATGCTTGATTGCTGCAAAAAAGAAGATTACACTCATATTTGCTGTGCTACAGGCACAGGCACTATGACTGCCGGTTTAATAATGAGTTCATTGTTATCGCAGCAGGTAATCAGTATCAGTGTGCTGAAAAATAATTTTAACCTTGATGGAGAAATAAAACAGCTTACCGGAAATAAAGAAAAATCATTTCGCATCATCAATGACTATCATTTCGGCGGCTATGCCAAACACAAGCCAAAGCTGATTTATTTTATGAATGGGTTTTACAGGGAAACAAGTATTCCTTCTGATTTTGTGTATACTGGTAAATTATTTTTTGCTGTCACTGACCTTGTTCGCAACAATTTTTTTCCGGCTGGAAGCAAGCTACTGCTGATACACAGCGGAGGCTTGCAGGGCAACTTATCATTAAGTAAGGGAACGTTAATATTTTAGTTTTTTTGCCCCGCTGCCTTATCTTTGTTATCACTGATAAACGAATCCAATCCCAATTTCGTTCTGACAATATGAAAAAACTGTCCTTATTCCTTTTAGTATCAACTTTCATTGCAGGCAACCAATTGCAGGCACAGGATACTTTACCAAATTTTTCAGTAAAGAATGCAGGCAGTAACCGAATAGTTATCGGTTGGGTAAATAATTACCCCAATATCAGGCAAATCAGTATCCAGCGATCATTTGACAGTCTTAATTTATATAAAACCATTCTAACTGTTGCTGATCCTGCGGCCATTCAAAACGGGTTTATGGATGTAAAAGCTACAAATGACCATATGTTCTACCGGATTTTTATTTTACTCGACAAAGGAATATACCTGTTTAGTGCTGCTAAAAAGCCCATACTTGATACAGCCCGTAAAATTGCTCTTGTAGAATCTAAGCCCGATACAATACTGGTAAATGGTAAACTTGTAATCGTTCCGGCCAAACCAGTAGTCCTTAAAATTGATATTTTACAATGGGGGGATTCTCTGGCAACGCCAAATCCCAATTATACCAAACCTCAAACTAATACTTTTACACCCTCCCTGCATGTGTACACCAACCGGGATGGGTACGTCCGTATCAATCTTCCTGATGATGAAAAATCAAAAAAATATTCGATAAAATTTTATGACAAAGATGAGACCCTCCTGTTTGAATTAAAGGAAGTGAAAGAAAAAAGTTTCAAAATCGATAAAACAAATTTCTATCATAACGGATGGTTCCGCTTTGAATTATTTGAAGACGGAAAGCTAATTGAAAAAAATAAATTTTACCTGGAGAAGGATTTTTAGCTCGCCGGCAGAAAAATATTTTTCTGCTATCCCACTAATTCAGCATCAAATATTTTTTCAAAATTCTTTTTCACTTTCCCTTTTACTTCTTTCATATCCGATTTATAACCTAATTCCTTTTCCAGCGAAGTAACCTGTTTATTAACGATACCGCAGGGAATGATATGGTTAAAATAAGAGAGATCGGTATTTACATTAAAAGCAAACCCATGCATGGTAATCCAGCGGCTGCAACGAACGCCAATGGCACATATCTTCCTTTCTCTTCCCAGCACACCCGGCTCTATCCACACTCCTGTTTCCCCGGATGAACGGTCGCCTTTAATACCATATTCTGCCATTGTCAGTATAATCGCTTCTTCCAGGTTGCGCAGGTATTTTCCAATGTCCGTATAAAATTTCTCCAAATCCAGAATTGGATAACCAACGATTTGGCCTGGCCCGTGAAAAGTAATATCGCCGCCACGGTTGGTATGGAAAAACTGAATGTCCTTTTCCTTCAGGCCGTCATCATCCAATAACACATTTTCTTTATTTCCACTTTTCCCTAAGGTGTAAACTGGCAAATGCTCAACGAACAAAAGATGATGCTCGGTCGGAAACTGATTAGTGGCAACTCCCGGATTAGTAGTATATAGCAAAGACTTCCTTCTCACATTTTCTTTCAGCAATTTCTCTTGATAATCCCATGCGGCCTGGTACTCCATCCTCCCGAGATCATTAAATATCACTTCCTGTTTTTTCATAAATCTGCTGCAAATCTACCAACAAAACTCCATCCGCTACCTTTGCAGCTATGCAGGACGAATTGGAAAAAGACAACCCGGATATACAGGACAATAATGATGACCTCTATGAACGGTTCAGTATCATTATTGACAAAGGTCAGGAACAATTGAGAATTGACAAATTCCTGGTAAACCGTATTGAAGGTGCCACCCGCAACAAAGTTCAAAAAGCAATTAATGCAGGTATGGTGTTGGTGAATGATGCTCCTATAAAATCCAACTATAAAGTAAAGCCGCTTGATTCCATCATTGTCTATTCAGACATGAGTCCGGAAGAAACAGATGTGAAGCCGGAAAAAATGGATCTTAACATTGTTTATGAAGATACCGACCTGATGATTATCAATAAACCAGCCGGCATCGTGGTACACCCCGGAAGCGGTAATTATACCGGCACCCTTTTAAATGGAGTTTCCTGGTACCTGCAACAACAGAACCCAAACCTTTCAGAAGATACGTTGCCGAGATTTGGACTGGTGCATCGCATTGATAAAAATACCAGCGGCCTTTTGGTATTGGCAAAAACAGATAAAGCAATGCGGCACCTTGCTAAACAATTTTTTGATCATACCACCAGCAGAAAATATGTTGCCCTTGCATGGGGCGATATACAAAATGATATCGGAACTATTGTAGCCCATATTGGCCGCAACCTGCGATTTAGAAAATTATTTGAAGCCTATCCCCAAGGCGACCATGGTAAAGATGCCACTACTCACTACACCGTACTGGAAAGATTTGGTTACGTAACATTGGTACAATGTGTTTTAGAAACCGGTCGTACACACCAAATAAGGGTTCACATGAAATATATTGGTCATCCCTTATTCAACGATGATTTTTATGGGGGTGATAAAATTGTAAAAGGCACCGTGTACACCAAATACAAACAATTTGTAGATAACTGTTTTACTATTTGCAAAAGACAGGCACTTCATGCAAAGACATTGGGATTTATCCATCCAACCACCGGCGAAGAAATGCTTTTTGAAGCCCCCTTACCGAATGATATGGAACAAGTGATTGAGAAATGGAGAAAATATGCCGACTCAGTTGGTAAAGTCGAATAAAGTGGCTGTAAACACTCCTCTTTCTCTTTTCTTAAATACCACATCCCAGTTGCCAATATAGCGGAGCATTTTAGGTACAAGATAATTGCCAAACTTTGTCATCTCCACTTCCATATGTACATCAAAATCGTACACTCCTGCATCATAAGTCATATCATAGTTACGAGCCATCACTTCCATTGTTCTGGCATTGAACCAAGTTATCATACTGTCAATAACAATGCTGTTCTTTTCACCACCGCTTAAATCATTTTTTACTTTTATAGAAAAAATATAACAGGACTGCCCTTCATAGTCGCCAAAGTCAATTATGAAATCGTAGTGCCGGGCCTTGTCAGGATCAAAAATGTCAATCTTATCCCCAATAAAAGGGATACCGGGTATTTTCTTGCCTGGGTTAAAAAAAAGCATCTTAAGTTGTTCCTTTCGCTTGTCAATACCATTTTGCGATTTTGGTTGAAAATTAATTCCCCTTACAATATTTTTTTCGCCGCAAACCGAACCCTTTGTAAAGAAAAGACCGGCGTATAATTCTCCTGTATTGTACTTATAACCGCCTTCGTCATCATAAAAGTTTCCGCTGGTTTTTTCGGTAAGCACTTCCATACTGCGGCATGCACCAGAGCGGATTTGTTTTGTTTTACTTAACAGGGATGCTTTGTTATTGCCTTTTTTATCCTTTATCCGGATGTCGTTCCAGGCAGTATAGCCAAGAAGGTGCAGATTACGAAAGGCTTTATAAAAAGTAGTGTCATTTTTTACCTGGTCAATAAACCGGGCTACATTCAAATCGGTACGGATTATCACCTCCGTCAGGTTTACCATTTTAGCCAGCCTTTCAGTATCTAACGAGTCTTCCGATTGAGCAACAGCTGAAGTCGAAAAAAGTAGCAAAAAGAACCCTGAAAACATATGCAGCTTCATGCCTGCAAATTAGATTTTTGAAAGCAAAAAAGCTTCGAAATGTAAGCAGGAACTCATATTTTTACCCATTAAATAAAATTAATAGTAATGAAAAAAATTATTCCCTTTATTCTTGGTGTTCTGATTATTTCCGGTGCAGCCGCACAGGACAGTATAGGCCTTAGGAAACATTACCTGAAAGTGTACAGCCAGGCTTTGTCATACAATGATGCCAATGCTGCCATCAATGCCCTGCAAAACTATATCGCCGCAGACAATAGTATAGTTTATAAGGACACCCTGGCAATGTTGTATTTCAATGTCAAATCGTATTACAGCTCATTGCTGTTGTCAGAAGAGGTGTACAAAGCAGCCCCGGAAAATGTAACTGCCATGGCCCGTGCTGCTGAATGTTATGATGAGCTCGGCGACCCCAAAACAGCCACCGGGCTTTATGAAAAGGTGGTTCCAAAAACCAAAAACCCTTATCACATTTATAAAATGGGAATTTGCCAGTACCAATTAAAACGCACCCTTGAAAGCGAAGCCTCTGCTAGGGCTGCATTGGCTGATACTACCAGTAAAAAAATCGGGGTAGTATTTACGATGGCCGATGGCAGCCAGCAAACGGTGCCGGTTGATGCAGCAGCAGCTAATCTCTTGGGAGTACTGAAAATGGATGCCAAGAATTTTGCAGGTGCAAAAGCTGATTTTCAGCAGTCATTGAAATTATTTCCGGATTTTGCAGGAGCAAAAGGGAACCTGGATGTTTGCGATAAAAATTTGAAGACCCCGGCAAAAATTCCTTCCAAGTCACCGACAAAACCAAAGGGGCAATAAAATAAACTAATTCACATATTGGAAAGAGAAGACCGGGTTGGTCTTCTCTTTTTTTGGGGCCTCATCCAACTTCACTTATATAAATTGTTCATCAATCAACGAAATATCTTACAGATTTCTTTCTCCATATAGAAAGGGAAATCCCGGGAAAATGCTTGCCCTTTTAGGTAAGGTGAAAGATAGACAGGTTGATTTTCTTACTGTTGCAATACCACTTTACCCTTTCATGTACGATGATGCAAAGAGATTTCACTCCTCCTTCTCCGGTCGAAGAGAATAAACGTTTTACTGCAGACTGATACACTAATACATGAGTGAGTGGAAAAATAGCCAGACCGGTTTTTTTCCGGGTAAAGAATATCCTTTTCAGCAGTTATCTGTAGCAGAGATTTCGTTCCTCCCTCTTTCTAAAGAGAGGTAAAAAAGTACTGTTACAGGCATATGAGATGATGAGGAGGGTGAGGCTAAAATGGAAAGAAGGCCTTGAGCGGCCTTCTTTCCTGTAATTTATGCGATATTAAATCTGCTCTCTTATTCAGTCTTTGTGCTACCCGCATCTACAGCAGGCTTCTTTTCTTGTATCACAGGTTTTTTCATTTCCTCCAGACTTGTACCTTTTACTTCAACAGGTTTTACTTCTGCTTTTTTCTGTGTTTCAACCGGAGCAACACTTCCGTCTGTAGTCAGTGTCTTAACAGGTGTTTTAGCAGCCTGTACATCTTCAACACTTCCTGTTTTGTCGGTAGTTTTATTTGCAGGTGCTACAATAACCGACTGATCAAGACTTCCGCCTGTAGTTGCAACTTTATTTGCAGGAGCTACAATTTTAGGCTGGTCAAGGCTACCACCTGAAGTGTTCAAAGGATTAGCAGCTTTTGCAGGAGATACTTTCACATCTTGCAGCGAAGATTCGATGCTTCCATCATAGCTTACACCTTTGCTTGCTGGCTGGTTATGAGCAGCAGGATCCCAGTACTTACCTTTCTGAGCAGCTGATTTCTCTTCTACAGCAACAAACGGATGCTGTTGCATACGGGCATCATTACGAACTCCTTTTACTTCCCAACTTACTTTTACATTCGGCACACTGGTTGCAATTTCAAATGTATTATTGCTTACTTCTTTGCTGATGATAGCCTGTGCAAAAGAACCGATAACAGTTAACTGGTAACGGGAATCCTTATTCAGCGCCTGATAATAATCTGGAAGCTGAACAATCGCTTTACCACTGCCATCAGTTGTGATATTTCCACTATAGAAGTTGATCACTTCATTACTTTCTGCGGCAGCATGTCTTAGCAATTTATTAGCCGGATCCAATGGATGATCCATTGTAAAGGCTTTTACACCCAATACAGTAAAATTCTGGCTTACCACTATATTACCAGTCGTATTTTCAATCCTCATCCTTTCTCCGCCGCCACCGAGTTCAAATATCTGGTAGTCATCTGTAGCAGGGTTGTTTCTTGTATTCCACTGATTAACGCCTGCTCTCTGGAAACGCAAAGCAGCATCACCATTGAATCCATCAATATCAATAACAGAAAAAGTGGCACTTGAACGGCTGCGGATACCAGTTGCACCACCATGTAGTACATCTAAACGGTAAGCAGGAGAAACTCCTCCAATACCGACATTACCGCTACCATCCTGGATCTGGATTCTTTCTCCACCACCACCTAATTCAAATATCTGGTAGTCATTAGTAGCAGGGTTATTACGGGTATTCCACTGGTTTACGCCTGCATTTGCAAAACGCAAAGCAGCGTCACCATTTGCACCATCAATATCAATAATAGAGAAAGTAGCAGTTGACTGGACGCGGAGACCTGTTGCGCCACCATGCTGTACATCTAATCTGTATGCAATACCAGCGCCGGTTGTACCAATACCAACGTTTCCTGTTGCATCCTGTATAGCCATGCGGCTGCCGCCACCACCTAATTCAAATATTTCAAGATAGTTATCGCCTGGACGGTTGCGCATGTTCCACTGGTTAACTCCAGCTGCCTGAAAACGCAAAGCAGCATCACCGCTGGCGGCATCAATATCCACCACAGAGAAAGAAGCGGTAGACTGGCTGCGGATACCCGTTGCGCCACCATGTTGTACATCTAATTTATATGCAGGGGCAACAGTTTGGCCGATACCTACATTACCAGTACCATCCTGAATAACAACACGGCTACCACCACCACCTAATTCAAATATTTCATAATAATTATCAGCAGGGCGGTTACGGGTATTCCACTGACCTACACCAGCTGCCTGGAAACGTAAGGCTGCATCACCGCTGGCTGCATCAATATCCACTACTGAGAATGATGCAGAAGAACGGCTGCGGATACCAGTAGAACCGGCATGCAATACATCTAATTTATAAGTCGGGTTGACTGTTTCACCAATACCTACGTTGCCTGTTGCATCCTGGATAACAACACGGCTACCTCCACCACCTAATTCAAATATTTCATAGTAATCATCAGCAGGGCGGTTGCGGGTATTCCACTGGCCAACCCCGGCTCTCTGGAAACGTAATGCTGCATCACCATTGGCAGCATCAATATCTACTACAGAGAAAGAAGAAGTTGACTGACTGCGGATACCAGTAGCACCACCATGCTGTACATCTAATCTGTAAGCAATTGAAGCACTCGTATTACCGATACCTACATTACCTGTTCCATCCTGAATTGCCATGCGGCTTCCACCGCCATTCATTTCAAACCACTCATAATAATTATCAGAAGGACGATTACGGGTATTCCATTGATTTACTCCTGCTGATTGGAAACGCAAAGCTGCGTCACCATTGGCAGCATCAATATCTACCACAGAGAAAGAAGCTGTTGAAACTATATGAGCTCCTGTTGCACCACCGTGCTGTACATCTAAACGATAGGCAGGACTTATATTACCAATACCTACATTACCTGTCGCATCCTGTATCTGCATTCTTTCTCCACCACCACCCATTTCAAATATCTGGTAGTCATCAGTACCAGGATTGTTTCTCGTATTCCACTGGCTAACTCCGGCTCTCTGGAAACGCAATGCAGCGTCACCATTATTTGCATCAATATCGACTACAGAAAAACCTGCTAATGACCTGTCTCTTATTCCGGTTGATCCACCATGTACTACATCCAATTTGTAAGCCGGCGCAGTAGTTCCAATACCTACATTAACACTGGCGGTTGCCAAATTAACTCCGTTAATACTTCCCAATACCAAACTGTTGCTGGTACTTACTGAGGCATTAGCGCCAATAGCAGTTGCATTGGTCAACGCTCCGGAGGCAACATCCGCCTGACTTCCCAGGCCTGTATTTTTAGAACCGGTAGTGTTTGTAATCAATGAAAAATCTCCAATACCAGAGTTATTGTTACCCGTAGTATTATTATATAAGGCATCCCAACCACTACCTGTGTTATAATTACCGGTAGTATTGGAAATAAGTGCCTGGCGACCGTGAGCGGAGTTAAAACTACCTGTACTAGTGTTATAAAGAGCAAAGCGGCCGGTACCCGTGTTATCAGTACCCGTAGTGTTTAAATAAAGTACACCCGATCCGATAGCAGTGTTACTTGTACCGGTAGTATTGGTGAAAAGTGCATTTACACCAATACCCGTGTTTTCTGAACCTACTGTAGTATAATTGGCACTACCTGATAACAAACCATAAAATGTGTTGTTTCTTGACTGGTCTAACCTACCAGCTCTTTGATTATTCACCCGAATATTAAAAGGCACATTATCTATATTACCGATAAAGTTTGTTCCATCTACAGTCCCAGTATTACCTGTTGTTGACCAGAAAAGCGGTCCCAGTAAAATTGCAGGATTTGCCCATGTGGCGTTACCAGCTGCATCTGATCGCAATATCCAGTTAAGATTTTCACCGATACCAGCAAATTGAACCCTTCCACTATTGGTAGTTAATGCATACCCTGTTGGTCCACCACCGAATCCCCTAAGAGCTGTACCACCAGTGTTTGCATAACCACCCACACCTATACCGGTTGTTCCGGTTTGTCCTACTACTCCATAAGTTCTTGCTTCAATACCAGAGGCACCACCACTTGAAAAATCAGCACCGCTTATACCAGCAGATGCGTTAGCCGTTGTACTGATATTTCCATAAACAGCTGAAACTTGCGAAGTTCCGGTCATGTTGACTTGTAAACCAACACCATTATTACTGTTTGAAGTTACAACTACGGTACTTGATGCATTTCCTGCATTTGTATTATTGAACAACCCAGCTGAGCCGCTATTAGAAGCCGTTGCACTTATTGCTGCTCCGCTTCCATTATTAGTTACCCGCAGGGCATTAGCTGATCCGCCAGCATTATTATATACAAAAATACCTGCACCCTGTGCACCAGTGCTGGTGGCTCTAAGAGCCCAACTTGATGCTGTTCCATTTGTACTGGCCTGCAAGGCATCTGCACCATTGGCAGCATTTGTATTTTCAAAACGACCGCCATTGCCTGTATTACTTGTACCAAATACACCAATACCTGAAGTTGAAGTACCAACAACACCATTACCTGATGTGGATGAACCCTGTGTACCTGTTCCCGTTGTTGACAATCCATAAACACCAATACCGCCTGGTGTGGTACCATAAACGCCCCAACCAGTTCCGTTCTGGCTGCCCCAAACACCAATACCGTTACCGGCATTACCGTTATTTATACCTCTTACACCGGCTGAAAACGATCCGGCTGAAGCAGTGGTAACTGTACCAATAATTGCAGAAACGTTATTAGCCAATGAATTGGTCAATCCTTCATATGCTGTGCTGCCAGCACCGTTGGCCGAGTTAGTTAACTTAAATAAAGGGCCAGCATCAGATTGTGTTCTGATAAATGGTAGTACAAGATCATTGGCCAATGATGTATATAATGAATATGGCACTGATGCTATTTGAGCAGTACCGATATTGATAAAAGTAGATCCTCCGGCAGGATCTATCTCTACTTGTATATATTTATTAGTAGTTGCTCCTCCCCAAGTTATTCCGGCAATCGTACCAATCTGAGAAGTGAAGCCGGCACTACCGACCTGGGCATTAAACAATCCAAATGGATTAGTTGTAACACCTCTCACTTCTTGGTACACTACCGGGCCGGCAGGTGCGCCGTCATGAATAGTTAATCTCAGGGAAATAGATTGATTAACCAGCACATTTCCCACACTATTGCGGGCTACACCCTGGTAATTAAAAATACCAGGCGATGGGTTCTGTGCCATCGTAGTTACTGCTCCAAGCAGGAATACAACCAGTATTGATAGTAATTTTTTCATGTTTTTTTATTTTTTGATTATGGCTTTCGGTTATTATTTATTTCTGAGTAAGTTTTATGACTTTGAGACCGCTATGTCGGATGACTTGCTTATTATCTCCCGGCCGGTTGATGTCAGGCTTCAAATCTGCAACAACAAAATACAAGGCATCGGGGAGACCCGATATGTCAAACAGCTCAATACGGCAACAACCATCATAATGGAAGGACTTCGTTTGCAGGAGCGATCCGGTTGCATTAATCAACTGAAGAGTCATTTGACCCGGCGTTCGAACAAAGAAATCCACCTGAAACTTACCAGTGGTTGGATTGGGGAATAATTTGTAATCCCCGTTATCGAATAATACGGTAAATGGTGAGTAGCCTAACTTATCTGTACATGGCTGTAGTACCCCCTGAGTAACGAGTACTGAACTATCACCCGGTGCAAAGGCCTGTACCAGCAACAGTTCCCCAAAACTCCATTCATAACGGTAATACGACGATGGATTGTCGTAAGTGCCACCGGCTACATTCAGAATGGCCGGGGCAACACCGTTAATAGGATTTAATGAAGGAACCTGTGCCTGAACAATCGAAACTGCCAGAAACACCGCTAAAAATGAGAGAGTAATTTTTCTTCTCATAAGCTTGGTTTAAATGGTAATAAAATATCCTGTAGAGCCGGAAATAAGGCATTTTAAGGATAGTGGAGCTACTAATGTAAGAGATTAACCTATTGCCTTTTAACAGGCTTGATAATTAAAATTAACCAGAAGATTGATTTCAACCAACTTTTTTCTAAGATATTTTACATTATTTCTTTATAAACAACTTTAGCTAATACTGAAAAAAAAATAGATGACTGGTTTCAGTTCATGGCATATTTGATAATAGTCAGGCCAAGTCTACGTTTACCCGGATACGTAATTAAAAAAAACTGAGATCCAATGCAAGATTCAAGAATATTATTGAAACAGAAAATACCCCTTTAGTAGTATAAAGTATTTATCCACATCAAATGTTTTATCCGGGGAAAAGCATTTTGTAATCAACATTCACCTTGCCTTTGGATATATCGCTCAGTTTTCCTTTCATCAGTTTTCGTTTGAGCGGGGAGATATGGTCTATAAAAAGTCTGCCTTCTACATGATCATACTCATGCAGGATGACCCTTGCCGTAATGCCGGTAAAAGTCCGTGTATAAGATTCAAAATTTTGATCTTGAAAATTCAAGGTAACGGACTCCTGCCGGTATATATCTTCCCGGATTTTGGGGATGCTTAGGCAACCTTCATTATACGGCCATTCATCACCATTGAGTTCGGCAATATGTGCATTGATGAAAACGGCTTTTATGCCCGCATCTCCCGGGTAATCTGCTTTTTCATCTTCATCCATATTAGTAAATATCTGCACAGTGTCTATAACAAAAAGACGGATGTCCCTGTTTACCTGTGGGGCAGCCAGTCCTACACCATTGCTGGCATACATGGTCTCCCACATATCGTCTATTAATTTATCTAACTGAGGATAATCAGGAGTAATGCCGGTGGCCACTTTTCTGAGCACCGGGTGACCGTAGGCAACGATAGGGAGAATCATGTAATTAAATGAATTAAAGGGGCAAATTTAATCTCAATTAACCAGTTAACCAATTGCCCTTAGGTATTCCTGCAACATAATGGTAGCGGCTATTTCATCTACTAGGGCTTTATTACGGCGTTGCATTTTTTTTAGCCCCATTTCAAGCATGGCATCTTTGGCCATTTTGGAAGTATACCGTTCGTCCACCTTCTTTATTGGCATCGCTGGAAAATTCTTCTCTAACTCCTTAATACATTTTATAACCAGCGGTGTGGCATGTGTAGCAGAATCATCCCAGTTGGTTGGCCAACCGATGATTATTAATTCCACTGGTTCTTTTATAAAATAATCTTTTAAAAAAGAGATCAATTCTTTTGAATGAAGGGTAGTTAAGCCGGTGGCAATAATTTGCAACGGGTCAGTAACGGCGATGCCGGTACGTTTGAGGCCGTAGTCTATGGAGAGTATTCTTGGCATAAAATCCGAACGCAGATTTTTAAGATGATTAAGATTTTCGCAGTTGATTCGTTCTAATCATAACAATTATGATAATCTGCGTTCCATTTAATTTATAAATAAATCAGCAATAACAAAGATGGCGAAAACAACGGATGCAATTCCATTGGCTGTCATAAATGCAAGGTTTACTTTTCGTAAATCATTTGGCTTGACAATTGAGTGCTGATAGACCAGCATCCCGGCAAATACAGCGGTACCAATCCAGTACAACCAGTCAAAGTTTCCATACCAGCCGGCAAAGATTATCGCCGCAGCACTTAATAAGTGAAACAACTCAGACAACCTTAATGCTTTTGCTTTGCCTAACCAGGCCGGAATGGAATACAGTTGTTGCGACTTATCAAACTCTTCATCCTGCAACGCATAAATAATATCAAACCCACTTACCCAAAAGATAACTGCCAATGAAAACAAAATGGGCAATAGAGCAAACTGACCAGTTACGGCTAAATATGCG
>JANNCC010000010.1:0-25683 GCA_031386125.1 Chitinophagaceae bacterium | reverse complement strand
GGGGTCACAAAAAAGCCTCTCAATTTGAGAGGCTTTTTATTTACTAATATGTTTCAACGTCTTAGTCTTTGAATTTTGATAACAAACGAAGTATCTCCAGGTACAACCATACAATTGTTACCAGCAAACCAAAAGCACTATACCATTCCATGTACCTGGCAGCTCTCAACTCAACACCTTTTTCAATAGTGTCAAAATTAAGCAGCAGGTTAAATGCAGCAAGACCAACAACCAGGATAGAAAATCCTATGCCGATTGGTGTGGCAGCGTTAGTGAATGAGCCAATAGGCGAACCCATTGCCAGATAAGTAATCCACTGGATAAGATAAAATATTCCAATTGCCATAGTGGCAACTGTAACTACCGATCTTAATTTTTGTGTAACCTTGATAATGCGGTACCTGTACAACAGGAACATGATAAGTGTAACCAGCAGTGTTAATGCTACGGCCTGTGTTGGTAACCCAGGATATGCATGATTATACATAGCAGAAATAGAACCAACAAAGAGTCCTTCTAATACGGCATAAGCTGGTGCAATGAAAGGAGCCCATTGTTTTTTGAACATCATTACGATTGCTAATCCTAATCCTCCAAACACACCTACCAGCATCAATGGCATCGGATCGCTGCCTTTATCGTACTGACTCCATGCAAAAAGAGTAGAACCTATCATCAGCATCATCAAAACGCCGAACTTGTTCATCGTTCCTTTTATCGTCATTTCTTCGCCGGTGCTGATGCCTTCCAATATTGTTCCCTGGTAGGTTTTTTCCTGCAGGGTAGGGTTGCTTGATTTGAATATTGACATAGTTGTGTTTTTTGTGAGTATAAATTTAGGGAGAAATTTGAAAATACGACTGTTAATAATGCCAGCGGACAAAAGCTTCCATAGCAGCGTAATGTGTCAATCCCAGATCAGCATAGAGGTTGGCAGTGTCGGCATTTCTTTCTTCGGCCCGTTGCCAGAATTCTCTTGAATCACTTCCCTGAAAGGGCACCATGTCTTTTTGCGACTGGTGAATGAAAATACCAAAACGTTTCTTCAGCACCTGGTCGGGACTCATGGGTATCGCCATTTCTATTTCTTCGATATTCCATTCCTGCAGGCACCTTTATAGAGCCAGAGCCAGCAGTCATTTATCCACTCATAATTGGTAGAATGCTGGGCTTCCCGCCGGATACGTTTTAATGCTTCGACTACCACATTAAAGCAAACAATGTGAGTGCCATGCGGGTCTGCAAAATCGCCGGCACAAAAAACCTGTTGCGGTTTTATTTTGCGAAGTAATTCAACCGTTACTTTAATATCCTTTTCACTCATCGGTTTTTTCTCAATCATTCCGGTTTCATAAAAAGGAAGATTTTGAAAATGAATGTTTTCATCAGGGATACCTACATAGCGGCAAGTGGCTTTTGCCTCGCCACTTCTTATTAATCCTTTAATAGAACGTATGGTTGGCGTATCTACCTGGTTCGATTTTTTTCTTGCCAAAAACTTTCTTGCATTGTCTAATATCTTGCCTGACTTGCTGGTATCAATACCGGCTATTTCTTCAAAGCCTACAGCAAAATCAAGAAACCTTGTTACAAATTCATCTGTGACCGCAATATTGCCACTGGTTTGATAACCCACATGCACCTCATGCCCCTGGTCTTTTAACCGCTGAAAAGTGCCACCCATGCTGATAATATCATCATCAGGATGAGGAGAGAAGATGATAACTTTTTTGGGATAAGGCGATGACCGTTCCGGATGTGTGGGAAGATTTACAGCAGGCTTGCCGCCTGGCCAGCCGGTAATAGAATCCCGCAGCAAATAATATACCTGCAGGTTTATTTCATATGCATCCCCTTTTTCTACCAGTAAATCACTTAAACCGTATTCGTTATAGTCGGTGTTGGTTAAACTCAGTACTGGTTTTTTTAATTTCAATGCCATGTTCACTACCGCTTTCTTAATCATCTTCGGTGTCCAGTCGCAATCGCCGGTGAGCCAGGGAGATTTATTTCTTGTTAGTTCAGCTGCTGCTGTTTCATCCACTACATATGTTACATCATCATGAGTTTGTAACAGAGATGCCGGCACCTGTTCGGTATCATCATTTTCCACCGCTTTTTTTATGACTGATGCTTTGGAACTTCCCCATGCCATCAGGATTATTTTCTTTGATTGAAGGATGGTACTGATACCCATGGTGATGGCAAGACGGGGAACCTGGGAGATATTGGCATACTCATACGCATTAGCAATCCGGGTAGAGTTGTCAAGGGTTATTAATCTTGTTTTGGAATAAATACCTGAGCCGGGTTCGTTGAAGCCAATATGTCCGTTATTACCAATGCCGAGAATCTGTAAATCTATCCCGCCTGCGTCTTTTATCTTCTTTTCATACTGACGGCAATGTTCTTTAATGTCTTCTTTTTTTATTTCACCATCAGGTATATGAATGTTTTTTGGGCTGATGTCAATATGATCGAAAAGATTTGTCCGCATGAAACGGTTGTAGCTCTGCAATGCATTATTATCTATGGGGTAATATTCATCGAGATTGAAAGTGATGACGTTTTTAAAACTTAGTTTTTCTTCTTTGTGCATCCGCACCAGTTCTGCATACAAAGATTTTGGTGTAGAGCCGGTGGCTAAACCCAGCACACATTTTTCTTTCTTCGTTTGTTTATCCCGGATGAAATCAGCTACCTGCCGGGCAACAAAGTCAGCACCATCTTTTGGGGAAGGGAAAATCTTTACAGGAATTTTTTCGAAACTGTCGGATAGGTCTATCGGGGCAGCTTGCTTAGCCATTAAGTTGGATTGAGTTGTAAAGATAGAAATATTATTGAAGGTTTTTGCTGATTTATGCGGGTTAATGCCTGTTTTGATATGGCTTTAAAGATTAGCCTTACTTGAAGACAATAAACTCCCCTTTAGGGGTTGGGGGCATTTACCTCCATTTCATCCACAAACAACCAGGCTTTATTACCAGCTCCTGCATTTCCTTCAGCAATGGTGCCATGGTTTTTCACCAGCACTTTTACATAACGTACAGTGGCAGCATTAAAAACAATACTCATTAACCCGTTGCCAGTTGGGCTTTTTGATTGGATAAAATCATTAGTTGTACCTAATGATGTAAACGTTATCCCATTTACCGAACCGAAGACTTCTGCCGAACGGGGTTGCCATATCCAGCTTGTTGGCCGGGTGAGTGCATGAATGATGACTGAACTGATGGATTGTGAACTGCCCAAATCAATTACTGCTTCGCAATCGGTGCCATTGAAACCGAGAAACTCTTTTGTTCGGGCAAAACCTTTTTCATTTTGCACTCCATTCACTAATGTAAATGCACCATCACCGGGATAGTTTTTGGCTGCTTCGTTGGCTAGGGTGATTTTTTTACCAGTGGCTTTGTTGAAGAAAAACTCTTGTTTTAAAAGACTCTTTACTTCTGTTTTTTCTTGTAATGAACCATAATATAACCCACTAGAATTTATCATTCTTTCACATTGTCCTTTATTTGAAACTATCTGACCGTCAGAGGTTCCATTCTTTACCCACTTATAAATAAGAATATCATCGGCTTTTGTTTTACTCTCCAACTTCCATAGCAAACCAGTATAATTTTGAGTTGGCGATACAGTTGCCTTCAACTCAAAATACGCCTTGCTATAATTCATCTTCCAGAGGTCATATCTCTTAAACTGCGTCATCAACCTCTTCTCAAAATCGCCCCAATTCTTCTTCTCTTTTTGGCTCCACAGCACTTCACTCAATGCTGCTATCCGGGGAAAAAGCATGTACTCAACCTTATTGGTATTCTTCATGTACTCCGTCCACATGTTGGCTTGTGCGCCGAGTACATGTTTGGCTTGTTCATCATTTAATTCTTTTGGTACCGGTTCGTACGCATACACTTTTTCAATAGGGTTGAAACCGCCTATGGTAACTGAATCTTCATTCTCACTTTGTGTATGGTCAAAATAAACAGGGTTGCCCGGTGACATTATCACATCATGATTTTGTTTGGCTGCATCTATGCCACCTTTTTCACCCCGCCAGCTCATCACTACGGCATTGGGGGCAAGACCGCCTTCTAATATTTCATCCCAACCAATTAATGTTCTGCCTTTTTTGTTCAGGTATTTTTCCATCCGCTGAATGAAATAGCTCTGTAGTTCATGTTCATCTTTCAAACCGAGTTCTTTTATCCGTTGCTGGCAGGCAGGGCAAAGTTTCCAATGTGCTTTCGGGCTTTCATCTCCACCCACATGTATATATTTGGAAGGGAATAATGCCAGCACTTCATCCATCACATCTTCTAAAAATGTAAACGTATTTTCTTTTCCTGCACAAAACACATCATCAAACACTCCCCATGTTTGTTGCACTTGTTTTCCTTCTGTCGGGCCACTCCATGCACATTGTTTTGGATACTCAGTTGATTTATCAGGAAAACAACTTAACTCAGGATAAGCAGCGATAGCAGCGGAAGAGTGACCAGGCATTTCTATTTCAGGAATAACAGTGATGTACCGGTCTGACGCATACTTTACAATTTCCTTTATTTGAGTCTGTGTATAGAAGCCACCGTATTTTATATTATCATTGCCCGTTCCGGGATAACGGCCAATGATAGTCCCGTTTCTCCATGCACCTACAGAAGTAAGTTTCGGATATTTCTTTATTTCAATCCGCCAGCCCTGGTCTTCGGTGAGGTGCCAGTGGAATGTATTGAATTTATGACAGGCGAGGTAATCAATGTATTTTTTGATAAAATCAACAGGAAAAAAATGACGGCCAACATCAAGATGCATGCCCCGGTAATTGAAACGGGCATAATCGAATATTTTTACAAAGGGGATTTCTTTTTTACTCCCTTTATCTACAGGTATCAATTGAAAAAAAGTTTGCATCGCATGAAAGGCAGGCTCTGAAAAATTACTGGTAATGATAACTCCGTTTTTATTTACTTCCAGTTCATAGGCAGGTTTGCCGGAAGTTGGCATCCGCCGCATTTGAAAAGAAATGTCGGCTTGCTTTTCCTTAGCTGCCTCTGTTACGGTGATGCTGTATAATTTTTTCATTTCATCTTTGAAATAGCTGAACAGGGGTTTCCAATCCTGTTGCGGAAGAATGGTAGAAACGGTTATAGTATTCTTCAATAAAAAAACTCCTTCCTGCTGCTTTACTTCTACGGGATAGGGGATAAGGCTCAGCGGCTTTTGTTGAGCTGCTGTAATTATCGAAAAAAGAAGAGTTGAAAATAAACTAATAACAAACCGCATAGAATTGATTTTTATCTGATAATTGGTAAATAAATCGTTGAAGGATTTGCACTGTCATGATAAATACGAATCGTTGCTTTCTTAAAGTCAGCCTCCTTCGCCTCATAAATATTCATAAACTGCTGCGGATTTCTGTCTGCCAATGGAAACCAACTACTTTGTATTTGAATCATCAACCGGTGACCTTTTTTAAATGTGTGGGCCACATCAGGTAACTCAAATTTCACCGTTTCAATTTTACCGGGTTTGAAAGGGGTGGGTGTTTCAAAACTGTTACGAAATTTTCCCCGCATAATTTCTCCCCGTACCAGCATCTGGTAGCCTTCCATCGGGTAGGCACCTCCAGCAGTGCGGCTTGCAGATTGTATTGAACCCGGGTATTTAAAATCATCCGGAAACACATCAATCACTTTTACCACAAAATCTGCATCTGTTCCTGTGATGCTTACTTTCAGGTTGGCAATAACTGGCCCGGCCAAGGTTAAATCTTCTTCCAGGGGAAATGTTTGGAAAGTGAGCACATCAGGTCTTCTTGATGCAAACCGCTGGTCATCGGTCATGTATTCCCTTGTTCGTCTGAAATGAACATCTTCGGTATATGGAACAGGATGTGACGGGTCACTTACATATTCAGAAAAGCCTCCGCTGGTTGGCTGCAATACCCAGGCTAATGCGCCGTTTGCTGCAAGGTAAATGTCCCTTGGTCGTGTTTCTTTGGGTGGCCACTGATCTGATTTTCTCCATTGGTTTTCGCCGGTAAAGAAAATAGTGGCTTCAGATAATTTGGGATCATCGCCTTTTCCTTTCAGGTAATAATTAAAGAACGGTATCTCAACATTATTCTGATACCACTGCGAAGTATTACTGCCAAATTTTGCATTGCCTAATTGTGTGCCATCACCACTGGCCCACTGGCCATGATACCAGGGTCCCATTACAATTTTATTATTGGTAGAAGGATTTTGTTTTTCAATGGCTTTGTACAAATTCCAGGCACCCCAGCAATCTTCTGCATCAAACAAGCCACCAACCACCAACATGGCAGGTTTGATATTATACATGGCCGTTCTTGCATTTCTTGCCTGCCACCAGGCATCGTAGTTAGGGTGAGCATACAGGTCTTTCCAGAATTGTACACTATCCTTCATATATTTCATTAATTCAGGCAGCGTATTTTCTAAATAGAACTTATAGTTATCTTTTATTGGAAAAGTAAATCCCGGAGAACCAACTGTAGTAGGCTTTGGTCTTGGTTTGCCAAACCCTGAATAAAAACTAAAACCATCCATCTGGAAAAAAGCACCGTTGTGATGAAAATCATCACCCATAAACCAATCGGTAACAGGTGCCTGCGGACTTACTGCTTTTAAAGCCGGATGATTACTGGCAGCAGCCATCGTGGCATAAAAGCCGGGATAGGAGATGCCGAAGATGCCGACATTACCATTGTTGCCGGGTACATTTTTTACAATCCAGTCAATAGCATCATAAGTATCGCTGGCTTCATCATTCTCAATACCAGTTTTATTTTTATTGAAAGGACGAACATCCACAAAATCACCTTCACTCATCCATCTGCCCCTTACATCCTGCACAATGATGATATAATTTTCTCTGGCATAATATTTCCAGTGGCCACCCCAGAGCCGGGAAGAAAATTCTTTTCCATACGGTGCACAGGAGTAGGGTGTCCGCACCATCAGTACAGGATGCTTTTCACTTTTATCATTCGGAATGTAAACGGTTGTAAAAAGTTTGATACCATCCCGCATCGGGATAGATAGTTCTTGCTTGGTATAGTTATCTTTTATCCAGGCAGAATCCTGATTTTCAGATTGTGCACTGGCGACTGAAACAAACAAGATAAAAAGGAGCAAGCTGATTATTTTTCTCATGGAAGTAATTTTGATGGTTTAAATTTACTAATTCCCTTTTCATCTCAATTTTTATTTTATGCAACCGAATGCTGATATTATTAGTAAATTCTACACTGCTTTCCAGCAATTAGATTATCAAGCCATGAACAGTTGCTACAGTGATGATATTGTTTTCAACGATCCGGCTTTTGGTTTACTTCGGGGAGATGAAGCAAAGTGTATGTGGGAAATGCTTTGCAAGAACGCCAAAGACTTTTCGCTGACGTTTTCTAATATCCAATTATTAGACGAAGAGTATGCAACCTGCAACTGGGTGGCTACCTACACTTTTTCCAAGACAGGAAGAAAGGTGGTCAATAATATTAAAGCATTCATGAAGCTGAAAGATGGAAAAATCATTGAACACAGCGATGCTTTTAAACTCAGTAAATGGGCCGCACAGGCTCTTGGACTTAAAGGAGTGCTGTTGGGCTGGACTGGTTTTATGAAAAGAAAGATTCAGCAAAATGCGAGGAAGAATTTGATTGCTTTTATTGAAAAGAAAAGTGGTCAATAGTGAATGGTGAATAGTCAATTTAATTTCTGATTTTCAAGGGCCTATTCACTATTGCCCACTTACTACTCACCTTTTAGTCTTCCAGCACACCAAACTTTCCGGCACTTACATCGCTGATAGCCTGTTCCAGTTCTTTCCATGTATTCATCAGGAAAGGACCGTATTGTGCTATTGGTTCATCAATAGGTTCGCCGGATAAAACCAGTAGTATCGCATCTTCGGTTGCTTCGATCGAAATCAACTCGCCATCGTTCCTGAATAAAACAAAATGATCGGTTGCTGCTGCGTCACCATTTATCGTAGCAGTTCCATCTACCACTAATATCCCGGTATTGTAAGATGAGGGAAAATATATTTCGACACTTGCACTCTTCTTCAACCTTGCGTTGTAAACATTTATGGGTGTAAATGTAGAAGCAGGGCCTTTTGTACCTTTATATTCTCCTGCAATCACTTGTATCACTCCTTTATCATCTGTCAATGCATAGTTGCCCATCATAGCATGGATAATCTCCTGGTATTTTGGAGCTGTCATTTTATATTTGGCAGGCAGGTTCACCCATAACTGTACCATTTGAAATAAACCACCAGCTTTACTGAATGATTCTTCATGATATTCTTTATGCAGCAGACCCGAGGCGGCAGTCATCCATTGCACATCGCCTTCGCCAATTACACCACTGTTACCTGCACTGTCATGGTGAGCAATGCGACCATGATAAGCAACCGTCACTGTTTCAAAACCACGATGCGGATGTACACCAACGCCACGAAGTTTATCGGTAGGGGCAAAGTCCACTTTAGAATTATAATCCATCAGAAAGAAGGGACTCATTCTTTTTTTGTCAATTCTTCCTCCGGGAAAAAAGCCATGCACCCGGAAACCATCACCTACCATGTGAGGCGGTGGTGGTGCTATTATTGCTTCGATTGTTTTTTTAGTGTTGCTCATATAATAATTTTAAAAACTTTCGGCGAAGGTTTTCCGATGGTAAGCTCAGGACAAAAAAAGCCCCTGCTTGTTTGCAAGGGCTACTGATTTATTGTTTTAATTTATCCATTCACTTTTGGCTTCACGGTTGATTTGACAGGTTTTACCGGAGCTATTTTCTTTTCTCCTTTTATGGTAGACGCTAGTTTAATGGCTTCGTATGCATTTACCATGCCGCCGGATTTGCTGATGGTAGATAAAGAAACCAGTTCATCAGTTCCAGGGTTCTTTACTTTCTCGGTAAGTTTTACGGATGATTTTTCAATCACCATTTTTACTTGTCTTGCACTTAGCGCCGGATAGTATTCCATAATAAATGCAGCGAGACCGGCTACAACGGGAGAAGCCATGCTGGTTCCCCCCAGGCTTTGATAAGTATTACCACCGGGAACTGCGGAATAAATTTTAACTCCGGGAGCAAAGACATCTACTTCTGTTTTGCCGAAATTGGAAAAATTGGCAGTAAGTCCATTTCCTTTTTCATCATTTTTAGGTCCGCTGGCACCAACTGTAATCCAGTTGTCGGGTCTTTTGTTATCAATGAAAAGGGGAGTGGGATAATTAAAGGTGGTATCAATATTTTTAGCATCATTCCCGGCAGCATGCACCATTAACACACCTTTGCTTTCAGCATAGCGAACCGCATCATCCACCCATAGTTTTTCAGGGGAATAACCCTTTCCAAAGCTCATATTGATTACCTGTGCCCCATTGTCCACTGCATAACGGATAGCCAATGCAATATCCTTGTCATGTTCATCACCATCGGGTACGGCACGAAGCATCATAATTTTTACATTATCAGCAATGCCGTCCATACCCAGGCCGTTTTTTCTTGATGCGCCAATAATGCCTGACACATGTGTGCCGTGCATGGCTGATTTATTACTGGCCATTACATCGGCATTGCCATAGAATTTATCATTGAAATCGCTATAGTTGTCTTTTACAATATCATCCCGGTAATTTTTTGGGGCAGCGTTAGCGGCTTCTGCTTTCTTTTCTTCTCCACTAACATAGTCGCCAAAACCTTCAAGAAATTCCTGGTTGGATGTTTCGAGAGCATCGTTACCCGACATCAAGCCATACAAAGAAGTTTTTGCTTTTTTACTATCGGCATCCACAGGTTGAAAATCACCCAGTTCTTTACCCGAATATTTTTCTTTGCCCATAGCCTTGCGGAGAATGCTGTCGTTTTTTACACAACCTGTATATGCTTTTTTTAAAAAAATAATTTCAAGGCCGCTGGTTTTTGAATCGCTGCCTGCAATTTCTTCTTCAGATCTTTTCCATGCTTTGTAGTCGAATGCTTCCTGTGGTGAAAGCTGGCTTATATCAACTTCCTTATCAGCCCATTTTGATTTTTGATTATGATAAACCCTTGCGGCTTCATAAGAATCCTGTTCTACGTTTTTGCCGTCACGGCCACCCAGGAAGTTCCATCCGTAGATGTCATCGACATAACCGTTCTTGTCATCGTCTATTCCATTACCCGAAATTTCCTTTGGATTTTTCCAGAGTACATTTTTAAGATCTTCATGTAAAGTGTCAACGCCAGAATCTATTACTGCAACAATGACTGTTTTACTTTTTAGTTTTTTTGTTTTGACAAATTTGTATGCTTTATCAACACTGACGCCATAATAACCTGATTCGGTCTTATCGAGCATGTGCCAGCCTTTAGGGGCATCCTCTTTTTGTGCAAAGAGTAAGGAAGATGCCAATCCCAAAATAGCAACCAGAGAGGTACGTTTCATTGAAATATTCATGTATTAGGTTTTTATACTACAAAATTGGTGTAGGGGTAAAAATACTGATTACCATTCATACATTTTACATAATAAAGCTCCCATTTCAGGGGCTTTTTAAGGTTTTTTTGACGGGTGGTAATTGTTTTTAGTTGTCAGGATCAATGCTAGCGGAGAAATTTGTGATTTTACAGCAGCGTTATCTGCGGTAAAATGTTATACATCAAACCTGATTCCCTGTGCCAATGGGAGTGAGTTGCTGTAATTAATAGTATTTGTTTGGCGACGCATATAGGCTTTCCAGGCATCACTGCCGCTTTCACGGCCACCACCTGTTTCTTTTTCGCCACCAAAAGCACCGCCGATTTCTGCACCACTGGTTCCAATGTTTACGTTGGCAATACCACAATCACTACCCGCATGAGAAAGAAATTGTTCCGCTTCCCTTAAGTTCAATGTCATAATAGATGATGACAGGCCCTGCGGTACATCGTTTTGTTTGGCTATCGCTTCATCAATGGTGGAATATTTTATAAGATAAAGAATTGGTGCAAAGGTTTCATGCTGGACAATATCGAAATAATTTTCTACTTCGGCAATGCAGGGCTTTACATAACAACCACTTTCATAGCCGGGGCCTTCCAGCACTCCTCCTTCCACAACAAACAACCCGCCTTCTTCCTTACATTGCTCAATTGCTTTCAGGTACATTGCTACTGCATCTTTATCAATCAAAGGACCGACATGATTATTTTGGTCTAACGGGTCGCCGATGCGGAGTTGATTGTACGCAGCCGCTAATTTATTTTTTACCGCTTCATAAATGTCATCCTGAATAATTAATCTCCTGGTAGAAGTGCATCGCTGACCGGCTGTTCCAACTGCTCCAAATAAGGAGCCAAGAATGGCAATGTCAAGGTCAGCATCTTTTGAAATGATGATGGCATTGTTTCCACCTAATTCGAGAAGAGCTCTCCCCAATCTTGCACCGACAGTTGCACCTACTGCTTTACCCATTCTTGTAGAACCCGTAGCTGAAACCAATGGGATACGTTTATCAGCCGCCATCCATTCACCCACTTCACGGCCACCACTGATTAAACCGCAAACACCTTCGGGGATATTATTTTTAGTAAACACATCAGCAATAATGTTTTGACAAGCTATACCACACAACGGCGTTTTTTCTGATGGCTTCCACACACAGACATTTCCACATACCCATGCCAGCATCGTATTCCAACTCCAGACTGCCACTGGAAAATTGAACGCTGAAATTATTCCTACAACACCCAGCGGATGATACTGCTCATACATCCGGTGGCCAGGACGTTCGCTGTGCATGGTGAATCCGTGCAGCTGTCTTGAAAGACCAACGGCAAAATCGCAGATGTCAATCATTTCTTGTACTTCGCCATAACCTTCCTGCAGGCTTTTGCCCATTTCATACGAAACGAGTTTGCCCAATGGTTCTTTATATTCTCTAAGTGCATCACCAATTTGTCTTACTATTTCGCCTCTTTTTGGAGCTGGCATCAGCTGCCATGTTTTGAAAGCTTCTTCAGACTTTTGGATGACTGCTTCATAAGTTGCTTTATCAGCAGCAATGACGGAACCAATCTTTTTGCCATCAACGGGGGAGAAAGAGTCAATCGTTTCGCCGGATGATTTTATCCATTGAGTACCGGTGCTTACACCATTATTGGTCGATTCTATTCTGAGGGTTTTCAGAAAATCCATATAGCATTAAATTGAGGCGGCAAAGGTAAAGTAAAAACCCCGACAGCGAGGTCGGGGTGCGGTGTTTAATATTGTTCGCTTTCGTTCGGAAATTTTTTTGCTTTTACATCTTTAATATACTGTTGTACGGCTGTGGTTGCCTGTTCATGTATATTCGAATACTGACGGAGAAAGCGGGGTTTAAATTCTGTATTAATGCCGAGCATATCATGCATCACTAACACTTGCCCGTCACAATCGCCACCGGCTCCGATACCAATAGTTGGAATAGTGAGGCTTTCTGAAACTTCTTTAGCTAACGAAGCCGGTATTTTTTCCAGCACAATAGCAAAGCAACCTGCTTCTTCCAGCAACTTTGCATCTTTTCTCAATTTACTTGCTTCCTCTTCTTCCTTTGCCCGGACGGCGTAGGTGCCGAATTTATAAATGGACTGCGGTGTTAATCCTAAATGCCCCATAACGGGTATGCCAGCAGAAACAATTTTTTTAATACTATCAAGTGCTTCTTCACCACCTTCTAATTTTATGGAATGTCCACCTGTTTCTTTCATGATGCGGATAGCAGAGGCTAAAGCAATATCAGAGTTGGACTGGTAAGAGCCGAATGGTAAATCCACAACTACAAGGCAACGGTTAACACCACGGAGAACAGAGGAGGCATGATAAATCATCTGGTCCAGCGTAATAGGAAGGGTTGTTTCATGCCCGGCCATTACATTGGAAGCAGAGTCGCCAACCAATATCACATCAATTCCTGCACCGTCAATAATTTTGGCAAAAGAAAAATCATAGGCAGTAAGCATGGTGATTTTTTCACCGGCAGCTTTCATCTTTTGCAGGGTGTTGGTCGTAACTTTTTTAATTTCTTTAGGTGCACTCATGCTGTCTGTTTAATGTAAAGTTGGGACAATTTACTGAATCAAATTTCAATCTCTTTCAGCTTCACTTCTTCGTAGAGGTTGTGAATCAGGCCATCGGCCAGACCAATCTTAGGAACAAAAATTTCCTGTGCATCAGCCCATCGCATTACATTGATATAAATAAGAAGGGCGGGAACAATTACGTCAGCTCTGTCTTCTCTCAGTTTGTGAAGGCTGATACGCTGTGAAAGGGAGAGGTTGCTGAATTCTTTATAATAATCCCTGAGTAATTCGAGGGTCAGGGGTTTTCCATCTTTTCGTTTAGAGATGGAAAATATTTTATTTATATTTCCACCAGAACCAATCGCTGTTACATGATGGTAACCTTTTGTTTTATCAAGGATGAATTCTTTCATTTCATCCCAGGTGGCTTCATCTACCTGATTTTTCAACAGTCGGATTGTGCCGATGTTAAATGATTTTTTACATATCATTTTACCATCGCTAAAGAAAGTAAGTTCGGTACTTCCGCCGCCTACATCTGTATAGAGATACGACTCATCGCTGGTCATATTTTCTGCAACATGATTTTCATAAATAAAAGAAGCTTCCTGGTCTCCACTGATGATTTCTATTTCAATACCAGTTTCTGCCTTTACTTTTTTAATAATATCGTTTGCATTAGCTGCATCTCGCATGGCAGAAGTAGCACATGCTTTCAGGTGTTTTACTTCATACACATCTAATAAAAGCTTGTAAGCTTTGATGGTTTTAATGATTTTCTCAACCTTGGCGGGAGATATTTCACCTTTGTCAAATACATCAAAACCCAGTCGGAGGGGCACCCGGACGAGAACTGTTTTAATAAAATCAGGAACATTCTGTGGGCCGGAAATTACATCTGTTATTAATAATCTTGCTGCGTTACTTCCAATATCAATTGCTGCCAGTCTCACGGTTCGTCTTTGTTTTATTAAACAAGTAGTTATAGGTTTCTACCTGTGATCGGATTTTCTTTTTTGTTGTTTTTACATAGTCATTGCTCAGCTCATTATCCAACCATCTTGCTTTCACATTATCCTGCAACTGTATGTCCAAAATATCTTTCAACTCCTGTTTCAATTCATCATGCCAGATGGGACAGGTTGCTTCTACACGATGTTCTAGATTCCGTTTCATCCAGTCGGCCGAAGATATATAAACTTTCTCTTTGCCCCTGTTATGAAATACCCACACTCTTGCATGTTCCAGGTATTCATCCACGATGCTGATGGCACGGACCGGCCTCTCATATTTTTTATTTTCAGAAAACATACAGAATACACCACGGATGATTAACCTGATTTGCACACCTGCCCTTGCCGCATCATATAATTTTTGAATCATTTCTTCATCACTCAGTGAATTCATTTTTAGTGTAATGGCTGCCGGTTTCTTTTTTCTGGCTTGTTTTATTTCTTCATCAATTAGTTTCAGCATTTCCTTTTTAACAAACATCGGACTTGGGATGATTACTTTACAATCCCGTAAGAAGTTTATACCGGTTTTGGGTTGTTCTAAAAAATTGAAGATGCGGTTTACATCGGCCATTATCTTTTGGTTGGACGTAAGCAGGCAATGATCGCCATACACTTTTGCGGTTCTCTCGTTCAAGTTACCGGTGCTTACAAAGCCATACATCAGAAAATTATTATCCTTTGTTCTTTTTTTAATTACACAGATTTTGGAATGCACTTTCATGTCGGGTATTTCAATCAACACTTTGGCACCTTCTTCCTCCAGTCTGTTTTTCCATTCTATATTCGCCTCTTCTTCAAACCGAGCCCTTAGTTCCAGCATTACTACTACTTCTTTACCGTTGCGAACGGCATTGATAAGTGCATTAATAATTTTTGATTGCTGCGCCAATCTGTAACAAGTGATTTTGATAGTGGTAACATCAGGGTCAAAGGCAGCCTCCCGTATTAAATCAATCAATGGTAAAAAAGAATGATAAGGAAAATGAAGCATTACGTCTTTTTCCAGAATAACATCGGTAACACGACGGACTGTTAATAGTGGATGGTCGAATGGTTTCTTTCTGTTACGTTTTTCTTTAAACACCTGTTCAGGAAAATCCATGAAATGGCGGAAGTTGTGAATACGGCCACCCGGAATCAGGTTATCCCTTTTTGAAAGATTCAGCCGACGTACTAAATATTCCAACAGGCCGGAATCCATTTCCCGGTCATATACAAAGCGAACTGGCTTCCCTTTTCTGCGGTTCTTAATTCCTTTTTCAAGTTTCTGGATGATACTGGTAGATACATCCTGATCAATATCTATCTCTGCGTCCCGGGTTACTTTAAAAATATGTGACTGGTACTGGTCATAACCGAAATAAGAAAAGATGTCGGGTAAATTGAAACGGATAACATCCTCCAATAAAATGATATGGCTTTCTTCCGGTTTCGATGGCAGAATAGTAAACCGGCCCAATGCCCTGCTGGGTATTTCTATCAAAGCGTATTTCTTTTTTAATGCACTTTCCTTCTTCCACATTACAACAGCGAGGTAGATAGATTTGTCCCGCAGCATCGGAAAGTCGGGAATGTTTTCAATCATCAGGGGAATCACATCAGAGCTTACTTCCTCTTCAAAATAATTACGGACGAAATTTTGTTGCTCCTGGTTCAGTTCTTTTTCTGTTCGTAAAAATATTTTTTGCTCGTTCAGTTGTTTTGATACTTCTTCCCATATCCGGTTAAATTCGCCCTGCTGGTTCAGCACCGTCATTTGTATTTCATCAATTATCTGTTGCGGATTATTTTCCAGGTGCATATTGGCCTTATTGCCAAACTGAATCATCCGCCGGAGAGTGGCTACCCGTACCCGAAAAAATTCATCCATGTTGTTAGAAAAAATTCCAAGGAATTTGATTCGTTCACGGAGTGGAACAGAAGGGTCTGCTGCTTCCTGCAATACTCTTGCATTGAAAGAAAGCCAGCTTATATCCCGGGCAATCGTTTTTCTTTTATCTTGATGAGCCATGAGGTAAATTTTCTGGGATAAGTAAATTTAGTCAACCGTGAGAAAGTAAAATATTAAGTTTTAGGGAAATTGAAGTCAGCTGGTTTTTGCCTGTTCAATAATAGTAGTCGTAGAAAACCCTTCCAGTACAGGATTGATAACTATCCGGCCACCATTTGCCATTACCTCTTTGGCGCCAACAATTTGTTCCATTGTGTAATCACCACCTTTTACCAACACATCCGGCATGATGGCATTAATCAATCCAAGTGGGGTGTCTTCTTCAAATAAAACAACTGCATCTACCATTATCATTGAAGCCAGCAGCAGTGCCCTTGATTCCTGGTTATTAACTGGCCGGCTGTCGCCTTTGAGTCTTTTTACCGAGGCATCTGCATTTAACCCTACAATTAAATAATCCGCTTCTTTGGCAGCTTGTGAAAGAGAAGAAATATGTCCCTGGTGCAGTATATCAAACACCCCATTGGTAAAAGCAACTTTTTTGTTATGCACTCTCCATTGTGCCAGTCTTTGTAACAGCAGCGGTAGTGCAAAAATTTTAGCCGGTATAAGGTCAGCTCGGTTCACGGAGTTTTCTTTTATTATAATAAGGCATTCCTACAAAGCTAATTAAACCACCGATGAGTATGACGGCTGTTTGCGCCAGCCATAATATCCAGCCAAATGCAAGAGCAATGCCTTCATTAAGCCCATACACCTGCATTGTTTTTTGCAAAAGATAGGCATAAGCCCCAATGCCACCGGGTGTTGCTATCATCCCAACGCTACCGGCAGACAAAACAGTAAAGGCTTCGTTGATACCGTACTGCTGTGTTTCTTTTAATGCCATGAAACCAATATATCCGCCGGCAAGGTATAACGTCCATATACTGATGGTAAAGAAAATAAATAACCATCTTTTTTTCAGGTGCTGAATAGCACTCAATCCCTGCCAGATGCTGCGTCCAATTTTTCTAAACAACAGTCCAAGGTCATTGAAGTTCTTTTTATTTTTTATCATCCATACTGCCAGGGCAATAATGACTATTCCTCCAAGAATCATTAACAGTAAAGCCGAAGAAATTGTTTTATGAGCATCGCCTTCTTTTTTTGAATTGAAAATTGTATCCACTAACTGGGAATATATATCTGGTTGAATAGCCAGTGTGATGCCGAATATTATTAATAAAGTAATAGCATCAATCACTCTTTCCAGAATAATGGTACCAATCAGTTTGTCAGCAGGTATTTTTTCATACCGTGACAGAACGGTACATTTTAAAACCTCACCCAAACGGGGAACGGCCTGGTTAGCCAGGTAACCGATAAATACTGCAAACAAAGTGTTGGCAGTAGATGGTTTGTAGCCCAAGGGTTCTATTAGTAATTTCCATCTTATGGCCCGTATCAGGTGACTGAGAAACAAAATGCCGAATACAGGAATAAGCAGCCAATACCTCGCCGTTGTTAATGCCTGTTTTATCTGGGATTTATCGTCAGATGTTAAACCCTTCACGGACCACCATACCAGAAAAATGCCCACACCAAAAAAAAAGGTGTATTGCAGTATGGTGCGGAGGCGTTTATTCATAGAAGGCCGAAAATAGAGTGAACTTGTCAAATGGTCAAATAAGTAACATCGCCAAATGGTTAATTGAGGAGTATATTATCAATTAATCTTACCTCGTTTATAAATGCTGCAACAATAGCCACCAACTTTTGTTTCCCATCCCAATTGTTAACTATTTTCAGATCAGCGGCATCAGCTATTTCAAAATAGTCAACCCTGAAACCGGCTTCTTCAAGGATTGACCGGGCCTTCTGTTTTAATGCTGTCAAATTTCCGGGTTGAATTTTTTCTTTAACTAAGTGCAGGCCCTGATAAATAATAGTGGCTGTCTTTCGTTCATCTTCTTTAAGCCGCATATTCCGGCTGCTCATAGCCAACCCGCCGGCTTCACGAAGGGTAGGGCAAATGGTTACTTTTATTTTATCATTCTGCTTAATCAATTCAATCAGCTTGGTTATTACCATACACTGCTGGTAATCTTTTTGACCGAGGTATAAATTATCAGGTTGCACTATTTCCAGCAGGCGATGCACTACCATGCAAACCCCCTGAAAATGACCGGGGCGAAATTTCCCTTCCAACACCGTTTCTAAGAACTCCAGATCATAGTGCATTGTTTGTTTTATTCCATCGGGATACATCTCTTTTACAGAGGGCAGGAACAGGACATCACAATCTGTCTCTTCAAGCATCGCAATATCTTTTTCCAGGGTAATGGGATATTTGTCAAAATCTTTCGGGTCGTTAAACTGGGTGGGGTTTACAAATATGCTACTGACTGTGACAGAGTTGTTCTTTTTCGAAATCTCAATCAAAGAAATATGACCATTATGCAATGCGCCCATGGTAGGGACAAAGCCGATGGTATTTTTGTTTTTCTGTTGAACCTCAAGCCATTTGCGGAGGTCTGTTGTTTTCTTAAATAAGATCATATCGGTAAGCGGTTAAATACAAGTTCCAATCAATCGTCCCAATTCGGCGTAAAATAACTACCTTTGCCCGCCTTTACCAAAGGCTGAATATTAAATAAAAGCCCATGTCAGCAAAGAAAAGAATTTTATTTATCGCTAACGAGATGTCGCCCTACCTGGAGTTGACGGATTTTTCGGAGATAGCGAACAAACTGGCTATCAAGGCTAATGATAATAATTTTGAAGTTCGTTGCATCATGCCCCGTTTTGGCATTATCAACGAACGCCGCCACCGCCTGCATGAAGTGGTAAGACTTTCTGGTATCAACGTTTCTGTGGATAATGAGGATATGCCACTTCAGATTAAAGTGGCCTCCCTGCCAAGTGCAAGGCTACAGGTTTATTTTTTAGATAATGAAGACCTGTTTAAACGCAAGTTTGTGTTTAACGATGAACAGGAAAAATGGTATGATGATAATGGGCTTCGCACCATTTTCTATTGCAAAGGCGCATTGGAAACGGTGAAGAAATTTGGCTGGCCTCCCGATATTATTCATTGCAGTGGCTGGATGACAGGTCTTATCCCTGCTTATTTAAAAACGGTATATAAGAAAGAACCTGTTTTTGCACACAGTAAAATTGTTTACACCGTTGGTCAGAACACTTTCAAGGAAAAATTGGGCAGCGACTTTGTAAAAAAAGCACTGATTCATGCTTCTTTAAAAGAAAAAGATCTGGAAATATATAAAGACGCAACTAATACTGCCATGTTCCGTGGTGGTGCCACATTTGCTGATGCTATTACATTTGGTGCAGAAAAAATAGAAAAGAAACTGGTGGATGAGTTCTCTAAAGTGCGGGGAAAGAAGACGTTACTGTATAATCCTGAAGGAGATTTAACAGACTATTTACAACTGTATGGCGACCTTGCAGGCAAATAAAAATCACTAACCCGGATATAAATTTACTTTGTGAAGAAAAGAAACCCCGCTTTATTATTTATAGCAATCGTAGCTACGGTTGCTATTGTATTTTCTGCCTGCAAAAAAATAAATGAGTCAACTGAATTGGGAGGTGGGCTGATACCGCCTGTTGATAATATTAATACGTTTGAGACTTTTTTGGATGTTATAACAGACAACAAACTTTTTCAAGACACCACAAAAGTTTATTTCAATGATAACCTTGCTGTGGGGTACATTGGCAACGATCCTGAATTTGGAACGACACAAGCGGATGCTTATTTTAATATCAGTTCCCAATTTTACCCTTATTATCCATTTATCAACAAAGACTCTGTTACAATAGATTCAGTAATTCTTTCTTTGTCATACAACTCTTTTTATGGCGACACGAATACTTTTCAAACAATCCGGGTATCTGAAATAGCTCAGAATGCCGGATTTAATGATACATCGCTATTTAAATATAATGAGCCGGATTTCCTTACCACCGGAGGCGTGCTGGGGTCTAAAACTTTTCAGGTAAAGTCTTTAAAAGATTCCATCTTTCACATCCGGAGAAAAGATACAACCAAGCTTGCAAATGTTATCCGCATTACATTACCAAACCAACTGGGGACAAGATTAGCCGGTTATGATACTACAAACACTACAAATGGCGGATACAGGAGTGACACTAATTTTAAAAGATTATTCAGGGGGTTTGCAATAAAATCAGATGCCAGTGGAAATGCACTAACTTATTTTACCCCTGCAGATGTATCCAAAACAAAACTAATAGTCTATTTCAGGGTTACAAAGAATGGGATCAAGGATACCACCTCAGCAGAGTTTTATCATTCAACTCTTGGCCAGGCAAATATTGTTAAAAGGCAAGCCCAAAACGGGTGGGCATCCTATTTATCAAACGGCCTACCGTCGGATGACAAGCTTTATTTACAAAGTGTTCCCGGATCTTATGCATCTTTAAAAATACCCGGTCTTGATACTTTTAAAAATGCTGTAATCCACAGGGCAGAATTGGTTGCAACTCCTCTACGTTCCATCCAGGACGGAACATTTTCTCATCCTTTTGGTTTGTTTCTCGACAGAGTCAATAACAGTGCAGATACAGCATTTACTTTTGATGTTGATATGGATGTGCAGGGATCCGGGGCTGATTTTACCTATAACTTTGCCTCTTTTGGAGGGGGATTAAAATCTGACAGTACATACAGGTTTAATATTTCAAGATATGTTCAGGATATAGTGACGAGGAAAACTCCCAATCAAACACTCCGGCTGTATGCACCGGTAAGGGCCTTTGTTTTTTCAAGTCGCTTTAACAGGCTAAGCCAACTGTATATCTCAAACCAGGCCGCATATGGAAGAGTAGTGCTTGGTGGCGGAAATTATGCGATTACCGGGAAACGGATGCGACTCCGGATTATTCATTCCAAACTGTAACGTTACTCAATACGAATACTTATCAAGATATGTTTAAAAGTCCACCAATCTAAAAGGGTGGACTTTTTTCATTGTGGTTGCACCCTTATCTTTGCGACCTAAATTTTTATATTCATGCCGTATTTATTTACTTCGGAGTCTGTAAGCGAAGGACATCCCGATAAAGTAGCTGACCAGATATCTGATGCACTAATTGATAATTTTTTGGCATTTGATCCGCAATCAAAAGTAGCCTGCGAAACGCTGGTAACTACGGGCCAGGTGGTATTAGCAGGAGAAGTAAAATCCAAAGCTTATTTAGATGTACAGGAAATTGCCCGTGGTGTTATCCGTAAAATCGGATACACTAAGAGTGAATACATGTTTGAGGCAAGTTCATGTGGTGTTTTATCTGCCATTCATGAACAATCCGCTGATATTAATCAGGGTGTTGAACGTAAGGCAAAAGAAGAGCAGGGTGCCGGCGACCAGGGTATGATGTTTGGTTATGCCACTAACGAAACGGAGCATTATATGCCTTTGGCATTAGACCTTGCACATAATCTCCTTATTGAATTGGCTGCCATCCGCAGGGAAAAAAATTCCAAAATGCCTTACCTGCGTCCTGATGCAAAAAGCCAGGTTACTTTAGAATATGATGATAATAACAAACCTGTCCGTATTGAAGCCATTGTAATATCTACGCAGCATGATGACTTTGATGCCGAAGCAAAAATGCTGGCTAAAATAAAAAGCGATGTCATCAATATTCTTATTCCAAGAATAAAGGCTAAGTATAAAACTTATGCAAAGCTTTTCAATACCGATATTAAATACCATGTAAACCCAACGGGTAAGTTTGTAATTGGTGGCCCGCATGGCGATACCGGATTGACTGGCCGTAAGATCATCGTAGATACGTATGGTGGTAAAGGTGCTCATGGTGGTGGTGCTTTCAGTGGCAAAGACCCGTCTAAAGTTGACCGCTCTGCTGCTTACGCAACAAGGCATATTGCCAAAAATTTAGTTGCTGCCGGTTTGTGCAGTGAAGTACTGGTGCAGGTTTCTTATGCTATTGGTGTGGCGCAGCCAACCAGTATCAATGTTAATACTTATGGAACCTCCAAAGTAGCATTGAATGATGGTGAAATCAGTAAGATAGTAGAAACGGTGTTTGATATGCGTCCTTACTTTATTGAGCAGCGTTTTAAACTCCGTAATCCTATTTACAGCGAAACAGCAGCTTACGGACATATGGGCCGCAAGCCGGAAATAGTGCAAAAGACATTCACCTCTCCTGATGGAAAGACAATTACAAAGAAAGTCGAATTGTTTACATGGGAGAAATTGGATTATGTAGGGAAAGTGAAAAAAGCATTTGGGTTGTCTAAAACCTCACCCCAGCCCTCTCCATGAATGGAGAGGGAGAAGGACCCCGAAAGATTGGAAAATCATTCGGGGTTTTTGTTTACCTAAATTTGCAAAGTGAAAAATTACAGACAACAACAAAGGCCTAAGAAAAACAAACTTGTAATTGGTCGTACTGCTGTTATTGCTGCATTGCAATCCGGACAACAATTAGACAGGATTTATCTTGATGGCAGGGCAACCGGACAAGAGGTGAATGAAATAAAAGCACTGGCTTCGCAAAACGGAGTACCGGTTAATTATGTTCCGGCAGCTAAACTGGACGGTTTTAATATTGGCGGCCATGAAGGATGTGTGGCACAGATAGCCAAAGTGCAGTATCAAAACCTGCAGGATGTTATTTCGTTGGTGATAGAAAATGGCGAAGTGCCTTTGTTTTTAATTCTTGATGATATTACGGATATAAGAAATATCGGTGGCATTGCCCGTACAGCTTTTTGCAGTGGCGTACATGCTATCATCATTCCGGAAAAAGGAGTGGGGGCTTTAAATGAAGATGCCATACTTACTTCTGCTGGAGCTCTGGAGCAGATTGCGGTGTGTCGGGTAAACAGTTTGATGAAAGCTGTTGATGAACTACACCTGAATGGCATAAAAGTATTTGCCAGCGAAATGAAGGCTGCTAAAACTATTGCAGAAGTTGATTTAACAGAACCCTGTGCTATAGTAATGGGCAGTGAGGATAACGGTATCTACCCTGCATTGATGAAAGTATGTGATGAAAAAATAAAAATCCCCATGAAAGGGGATTTTGAAAGTTTGAATGTGAGTGTAGCTACGGGGATGATTTTGTATGAAGCGATGAGACAAAGACTATTTTCCTGAATTCTTTGCCGTTAAAGATTTAAACGAAACGATAAAGCAGGATAAGAACGATATACAAAACTTCCTTGCTGAATCAGGGGGGTCTCCTCCATCCTGAAGCTTAAACCCTCTGCTTTATTTTTATTGTTTGTTGCAAGAATAAAAAACATGGTGCCAACGCCAACAGCGGCCAGCCCGGTTACAATGGCAACTGCCTTGCCTGTATTGTCTGCTAAGCCGTCATTAGAATGGCCTTGTGAAAATCCGAGGATTGTAAGTCCAACCCCTCCTCCCATAAATAACCAGGCGGCTGTTTTCTGGTTTTTACTTTTTTGCAGGTAACCCTGTTTAGTTAAAGGGGCAGACGGTTTGATTTGCTGGCTATAGAGTGAGTTTGCCAGTATCAGCAATGCGAAGCAGGTGATGATTTTTTTCATTTTTTTAGTTTTGATTAAGAAATTGGTGGGCAATAAACGTAATTAATGCCATGACTAAAGATAAGGAGTTTATCCTGCATTGATGAAAATATGCGCTGAGAAAAAAATACTCATTTCTCTATTCTTACCTTTGTAGGTATGAACAATTCTTCCATCAAACTCATCGAATGTCCCCGTGATGCCATGCAGGGCTGGAAGAAGTTTATCCCGACGGAAAAAAAGATTGAATACATTAACTCGCTATTGAAAGTTGGGTTTGATACCATTGACTTTGGCAGCTTTGTTTCCCCCAAAGCAATACCGCAAATGGCTGATACCGGTGAGGTAGTTCGGAGTTTAGAGTTTGGAGCAGGAAGAACGAGACTACTGGCCATTGTTGCCAATATGCGGGGTGCAGAAGAAGCCAGCGTCTTTGATGAAATTACATACCTCGGCTTTCCTTTTTCCGTTTCCGAAACTTTTCAGCATCGTAATACCAATTCGTCTATTGAACAATCTTTGGAAAGGGTAGAGGAGATACAAAATCTTTGTATCAAGACGGGAAAGCAATTGGTGGTTTATATGTCAATGGGTTTTGGAAATCCCTATGGCGACCGCTATTCGGAGGAAATTGTTTTTGAATGGGTGAACCAACTGGTAGCAATGGATATTGGAATTATATCACTAGCAGATACGGTAGGTGTAGCCACTGCAGAACAGGTGTATGATATGACAACCTACCTTGTTGACTCATTACCCGGAACAGAAATCGGTGTACATCTTCATTCAACCCCACAAAACTGGAACGAAAAGCTAGAATCGGCTGTAAGAGCAGGTTGTAAAAGATTTGACGGTGCATTAAAAGGAATCGGTGGCTGCCCGATGGCTGATGATGAGTTGGTAGGGAATATGAACAGTGAGCTGATGATTGAGTATTTTGAGCAGCATAATCTTCTCAATGGCTTAAACAAAGAAGCTTTGCTGGAAAGTCTTCGCATTGCGGACGAAATTTTTAACCTCACCCCCAACCCCTCTCCCAACGGAGAGAGGGGAGCAAAATCCTAAAGAGGAAAGTGTTTTATGGATATGATGCTGAATATTGATTTGAAGAAACTATCGCTGCAAGTTTCCTACCATGATAAAATTATGCTGGTTGGTTCTTGCTTTACAGAACATATCGGTAATGCACTTGGCGATTTGAAATTTTCTGTATTTCAAAACCCCAATGGAATTCTTTTCGGGCCGGATGCCGTCTGTAAGAGCCTACTCTCTTATGTTGAGAATAAAAAATATACTACTGCTGATCTTTTTCAACTGAATGAAGTGTGGAATAGCTGGCAACACCACAGTCGTTTTTCTAATATTAATCAGACAGAAGCTGTGCGAATCATTAATGAATCGCAGCAGGCGGCTCATGATTTTTTAAAACAGACCGACTGGCTTGTTATTACACTCGGGTCTTCTTTTTCTTACCGGCTCACTCACCAAGCAGATACTGCTTTGCAAAGTATTGGTGATGGGGTGGCTAATTGTCACCGGGCTCCAGCAAGCTGGTTTACAAAAGAAATGTTGGAGATTAATGACATTAAATCAATGTTGCAAGATTGCCTGAAGCAGTTAAAAGAGTTTAATCCCCAACTCAAATTCATTTTCACTGTAAGCCCTGTCCGGCATATCAGGGATGGTGTAGTGGAGAATAACCGTAGTAAGGCCAGGTTGATTGAATCGGTACATTATATTGATGCAAAATTTGAATCAGCCAGTTATTTCCCGGCATATGAGCTTGTAATCGATGTGTTGCGGGACTATCGTTTTTATGATATTGATTTGGTACATCCAAATTATCCGGCCACCGAATTTGTGCTGGAAAAATTTGCTGATTGTTGTATTGATGAACAAACCCAACAACTGATGCAGGAAGTAAAGAAGATTGTTATTGCGAGGAAACATAAGCCCTTTCAGCCGGAGACCAAAGCTCATCAGCAGTTTTTGATGACTCATTTTGAAAAGGCGAAATCATTACAGGAAAAATATCCTTTTCTGAATTTGAAAGAGGAATTGGTTTATTTTTCTCAAACCTGATTAATCTTATATGTC
>JANNCC010000114.1:0-3640 GCA_031386125.1 Chitinophagaceae bacterium | reverse complement strand
CCGTCCTGAAAATTGTTTAGCTTGCTAAACCTTATAAGGAGTTTGGATCGGTAGTTCTCCCGATAGCTATCGGGATGGTTAGATACCAGGAAATTGAAATAGAATAATTCGGATCGGTAGTTCAGTTGGTTAGAATGCCGCCCTGTCACGGCGGAGGTCGCGGGTTCGAGTCCCGTCCGGTCCGCTTTTAGAATATCAATTCTCACCAAAAGCCTGCAAATCGTTGATTTTGCAGGCTTTTTAGTTTTGGCTCTATGCCAAAATATTCATCAGAAATCAAAACTCTGGTGAGTTATTCGGTGAGTAAACTTTCTTCAAAAATTTACTCACCAGCTTTTACTCAAATGCTTTACTGGTAAGGTGTTCATAATTTGAACATCTTGTTTGCTGATGGTGGCAAGTCTAATTTTGTTAACTTTTTTAAGGTCACCACACCATGCAAAACAGTATCAGTTTATTGTTCTATTTAAAGAAGCCTAAAGCCTATGCTTCAGGCATGATTCCTATTTATTTACGAATAACAACCCATGGCCAGAGAGCAGAGGTTTCCACTGGCCGGGAATGGATTGCAGAAAAATGGAATACCAGTGCCGGTAGAGCCAGCGGCACAAAGGAAGATGTAAAGGCTTTGAATAGCTATTTAGACACTCTCCAAGGAAAAGTATATGAAGCCCACCGGCGCCTGCTGGATATAGAAGAAATTGTAACTGCAGAGGCCATCAAAAATAAGTTTACTGGCAAAGCTGAAAAGCCCCGGATGCTGGTTCCAATTTTTCAAGACCATAACAATAAAATCAAAATGCTGTTAGGTGAAGAGTTTTCACCAGGCACTTTGTGCCGGTACACTACCGCACTAAAACATACCACAGATTTTCTGCAATGGAAATTTGGCATTTCAGATATTGACATCAGAAAAATAGACCATGCCTTTATAACCGAGTTTGAGTTTTATTTGCGTAGTGTTCGTAAGTGCAATAATAATTCAGCCGTTAAGTATGTAAAGAATTTCGGCAAAATAATCCGCATCTGTATTTCAAATAACTGGTTGGATAAAGACCCATTTGTAAATTATAAATCCAAATTCAGAGAAGTAGTAAGAGCATTTCTTTCTCAGGATGAAATTGATTCAATTGCAGCAAAAGAATTTAGTATTGAAAGACTTGACCAGGTTAGGGATATATTCTTATTCAGTTGTTATACAGGTTTAGCATACATAGATGTAAAACAGTTAACCCGTAATAATGTTGGCATGGGTATAGACGGGGAAAAATGGATTTTTACCAGCAGGCAAAAAACAGATACACAAAGTAATATTCCTTTGTTGCCAATAGCAGAAGAAGTTTTGAATAAATACAAAAACCATCCGCAGTGTATTAATGAAAAAAGGTTACTACCAGTACTAAGCAATCAAAAAATGAATAGCTACCTCAAAGAAATTGCTGATGTATGCGGTATCACTAAAGAACTTACTTTTCACATTGCCCGGCACACTTTCGCTACTACCGTTACTCTCACAAATGGTGTTTCAATAGAAAGTGTAAGTAAGATGTTAGGACATCGAAGTATTAAAACAACTCAGCACTATGCTAAGATTTTAGACAGAAAAGTAGGTATGGACATGCAGCTTCTTAAAGATAAACTGAAAGCTAATTTGTCTATATCAAAAACTGCTAAGATTGTATAATTGGACTTGTACAAAATATTTGCTTGAACTTCCCTTCTGGCATATTTACCACATCACGTACTGCTTAAAGTAATTAGTTTAACAAAGTAATCCTACTGAATCATCTTTCCCCTGATTATCTCCATGAGTTCAGCTTTATAATTTTCTCCAATCTGTATTTCTGTAGTTACATTTTTTAATCTCACTAAATTTCCTTCGATGCCCGTAATGCGATTGATAGGAATGATAAAAGATTTATGTACCCGGATGAAGTGTTTTTTTGGAAGGCGTTCTTCAAGTTCTCTCATGCTTGTATACACAAGTGTTTTTTGTCCTCCACGATGGATGGCCATATAATTTTTCATGCTTTCGATAAAATCAATATCAGCCAGGTTGATCTTCAGGAGTTTTCCTTTTGATTCTGTTTTTACAAAAATGTAATCGTCTTCAGGAGTTTCCTTATGTGTTTCATTGCCTGCATTTATCTGTTGTACTGTTTTTTGAACCGCAGTTAAAAACCGTGGCAACCGGATAGGTTTCATAAGATAATCTACAACATACAGTTCATACCCCTCCAATGCAAATTCACTATAAGCAGTAGTCAATATCACTTTGCTTTTACCCTGAAGGGTTTTAATAAAATCAATACCGGAGAGTTCCGGCATTTGTATATCCAGAAAGATAAGGTCAATCTTTTGCCCGCCCAATAACTGTAACGCCTCAATCGGATTCGTAAAACTTCCCACAAGATTCAGATGTGGCGTTTGCTTCACATAATGAACAAGGATGTCAATTGCATGTTGCTCGTCATCAACTATTATACAATTTATCATAATTCGTCAATGGTTAATTCAGTAGTATAAAATTCCGGTTCATCTTTCACAATGAATTTAAATTTATCGCCATAAGAAAGAACCAGCCGGCTTTTGATATTTTCCAATCCAATTCCTGTAGATAGTTGTTTTGGCCCTGATCTCTTTTTATTCCGGCAATAAAAATAAAATTTTCTGCCTTCTACTTTCACTTTAATGTCTATTGGGTAATCCTGGTTTTTCAGATCACCATGTTTAAAGGAGTTTTCAACAAGGGTTATTAATACAAAGGGAATAATCATTGCCCCGTTAATAGTACCACTCATTTCAAAATTCACTTTCAACTGGTTGCTGTAGCGAAGCTGGTTTATTGTGATCACATTGTGTACATGCTCTATCTCATCTTTTAAAAGAGCCTTACCATCTTTTTGATTTCCCTGGCTGAGAGCATAACGCATAATATCGCTGAGTGTGAGAATACCTTCCGATAATTCTGGAGAATAAGGAAGTGATTTGGCGTATAAAAAATTCAGTGTGTTATGAAGAAAATGCGGGTTGATCTGGGCCTTTAAAAAATTAAAATTCGCCTTGGATATTTGCGCTTCAAGAAGTAATTTCTGTGCTTCAAGCACCCCTTTTTGTTTTAGAGCTTCCCGTAAAACTGTAACGTAAGCAAACAAAAAACAAAAAATTAAAAGAGGAATCGTATGCCACCCCAAAGATGAAAGCATATCTGACAGGGATTTGTATTTCTTTAGCAGAAATCCTGGAAAATAATAAAAAGGTAAAATGTGATAAGCACAAGCAACCAATATTATAATACCGGATACTTTGAAAAAGGAAAGTAATTTCTTATTACCATTGACCAGGTTGTAATAATAATTAAGGGCAACAAATAACAAGGTAACTATGTAAAAGAAAAGATATATTCCTCTCAGCCAGCTATCGGGGTTTGCATCAGGATCAGCCACCGCATTCTCCTGCCGCTTGTAGGCGCCTGTACTGAAATACAAGATGGCTGCAATGATAGCAAAACAAACAATTCCCAGTATTACTTGCCAGTATTTGTATCGTATTTTAATTTTCATTCTAATCTGCGAAAATAGGAAAGGAATTTTGGATAACACCAGAATAGCTTCCCTTTTCGTCCTGTCAATAACCTTGT
>JANNCC010000099.1:0-22801 GCA_031386125.1 Chitinophagaceae bacterium | reverse complement strand
TCCGTTATGTGGGCAATAGTTTGCACCACACTGATAATACGAGAATAGATGCCTGGGTAGAAAGAATGAAGTACTGGTTAGATAAGGGAATGGAAGAACTTTATTTTTTCATGCACATGCATGATGAAGCGACTTCGCCGGAACTAACGGTTTATTTGGTTGATAAAATGAATGCCGCCTGCGGATTAAATTTGATAAAGCCGAAGTTCATTGATCCTGCTACATTACCAAAAACAAAGCCTAAACAGAAGGAACTATTTGATTAGCGAACCTCATATAACTCATCCCATATTGTAGTGTGGCGGTCGCTGATAAAATTTTGCTGCATCTTCCAGTTGCGGGTAGTTCCCGAAGTGGCAAATTTTAATATATCGTCCCGCTGACTGAAGTTGATATTATCAATCATGTCCATCAGTTTTCGTTCGCAGTTTTTGTTTTCTGATAAAAATAAATTTCCCTGTATGGAGTTGTCCGGCACTATGCCACTTAGCATGACACCTGCTTTTTTATAAAGCTTTCCATTTTCGTACAGGCTGTCAATGAGAGCTACTGCGGGTTTGATTAGTTCGTTAGTAAACGATGTGGCTGCAGGCAATGTGATGTAATTACTATGAGTGGCACCCCTGTTAAAACTAACGTTATGGGTTTCTTCTTTTGATACAACGAATACACTGATAGTTCTGGCAGCACTATGTTGCCTCCGTAATTTTTCTGCAGCTCTTGATGTGTAAGTAGCAACAGCCTCTTTGATCGAAGCAATATCGCCAACGGGGCTGCCAAACATTCTTGTAGTGGCAATCATTTTTTTATTTACCAGTTCTTCTTCCATGTCTTTTGATGTGATTCCTTTGAGTTCACGGATTAACCTTGCACCAACTACTCCGCCTAAATGAGCGGCTGCAAATTCTTCACTTACGTTTCTCAATTGCAGTGCATCATAAATGCACCAGTGTTCTTTTAATTTTTGTGCATATTGGTAACCTACTCCCCATATATCACCAACCGATGTTTTGCGTAAGGCATCAATAATTTTATCTTCAGTATCCAGCACCATCACACAACCGGTTTTTTGTTTATCTTTTTTTGATAAACGATTGGCTAATTTGGCCAATACTTTTGTTGGCGCCACACCTACCGAAACTTTAATACCGGTCCATTGTTCCACTGTTTGTCTTATTTCCATGGCGATGGCCGGTAAATCTTCTGGCGGAAAAATACTCAGGTCAAGAAAGGCTTCATCGACCGAATACACTTCTACATTTTTTTTACCCAGCATTGTTCGCAGGGTTTCCATCACCCGCCAGCTCAGATCGCCATATAAATTATAGTTGGAAGAAAAAACTGCTACGTCATACTTTTCAATCAGGGGCTTTGCCATAAAGTAAGGACCAGCCATATCCACTCCCAGCTTTTTTGCTTCATCACTGCGTGAGATAATACAGCCATCATTGTTGCTGAGAACAACAACAGGTTTTTTGTCCAGGTGCGGTTTAAATAACCTTTCGCAGGAACAATAAAAACTATTACAATCAACTATTGCAACCATATATTTTATTTAATTGTTTCTTACTAGCTCCGCCGGGGTTTTCAACCGCCGACGGGGCTTCCCCATCATACCGGATGAATAATATACGTAACCACTCCCCACACAGAAAAATTGGTGAATTCTGCCAGGTTAATATTTTTATATCGGGTGTTTTCCGGAATCAGAAATGCTGAGGAGAAATTTTTATGAAACCGCCTCACCAATAATTCTCCGTTCAGGACGGCAATAATAATTTTGCCATTCACTAACTTCAACGAACGGTCAACAATCAGTACATCGTTGTCAAAAATCCCGGCATCTTTCATCGCATCGCCTTTCATTTTAAAAAAGAAAGTAGCCGGTTTGTTTCTGATGAGTTGTTCGTTCAGGTCAATACCCCGTTCCATGTAGTCATCGGCAGCGGCGCCAAAGCCTGTGGCGTTGGCTGTATTTACTTCCTGCTGGTTAAATTGCTTTGAGCCTTTATAGGCCGCCCCGTAAAACTGTTCCCCTTCCATAGTCAATAGTTTTTGCTGATATAAAGGTGATAAAATTAATTTGAAATAACTAAATAAATTAGTAAATTTATGCTAAGAAAATGGGTAAGCATTTTCTGAAACTTAAAACGATGGGTTATGAAGACGATTATTGACACTATTCCCGGCTACCGGGTGTATGAGTATTTATTAGTGCTGAGTCCGCATGAAGAATTGTGGAACCGCATCATGAAAGTAAAAGAGGAGTTTTCAACAGAATACAAATCAGATCATGCCAGGTGGGGCAAGCCGCATATTACCTTGGCAAATTTTGTGCAGTATGGAATGATGGAGGAACGCATCATTAACCGGTTACGAACGGTGGCAATGGGCTATCCACCTTTTAAAGTAGAGTTGAAAGACTTCAGCAGTTTTCCTTTACATACCATATATATAAATGTAACAAGCAAATTACCTGTTCAGGGATTGGTAAAAGAAATCCGGACAGATGGACAACGGTTGATGAAACTCAATGACGATAACAAACCACATTTCATTATGGAGCCACATTTAACTATTGCCCGTAAACTAAAACCCTGGCAATATGAAAAGGGCTGGCTGGAGTACAGCAACAAACATTTTACCGGGCGGTTTATTGCAGATGGAATGACTTTATTAAAAAGACCAGTTGGGGAATCCGATAGCTATCGGATGAAATATCATATCGCAGCAAAATTTGAATTTCAGAACCTGCCGGTTACTACGAAGCAGGGAGAATTATTTGGATGAGAATAAAAACCACGGAGACACAATGACACAAAGTAGCACAGAGAAAGTTCATAAACCGCTAACTGAAAGGGAGAAATGGCTGGCCTCCCAAATAATAGACATAGCAATTACAGTGCATAAATATCTTGGACCTGGTTTGCTGGAGAGTATTTATGAAAAATGTTTTTGTTATGAACTGACAAAAAGAAATATCTCTTTTGTAAAACAAAAATGTATTGAACTGATTTACGATAGTCTTATAATTGACGAAGGATTACGGATTGATATTCTAGTGGATGATTTAATAATAATAGAATTAAAGGCACAGGAAATGTATAATCCTGTGTGGGAAGCTCAACTGTTAAGCTATTTAAAATTGACGCATAAAAGACTTGGTTATGTCTTAAATTTTCATGTACCGCTTATGAAAGATGGAATAAAAAGAATGATTCTTTAATCTTTATCTTAATAGCACTATTTCACAGGTAAATCCTGTTCCTGCCTCTGTGTTTCACCGTGTCTCCCTGTCTCTGTGGTAAAATATTTTTATATGGATAATAAATTAAAGCAAGACTATTTTAAAGTGGCAGCGAAACAACAGGAGGAAAGTGAACAATATTTAGCAGGCCGTGGCGCACAGTTCAACACCAAAAACCGGTTCCTGAAAAATGAAAGTACGAGAGAACATATTGAAGGTATTGATGATTGGGAAGAACCCAATGTACAAACTGTCTATTTGGAACAGGAATCAAAAACCATTGTCAACAAAGTAGAAAGCAAAGATGTAGGCATGGGCTATAGTATGAACCCCTATGCAGGTTGTGAGCATGGTTGCATTTATTGCTATGCAAGGAATGTACATGAATACTGGGGCTATAGTGCCGGACTTGATTTTGAAAGAAAAATAGTTGTAAAGAAAAATGCACCGCAACTGATGCGAAAATTTTTAATGCACCCAAAATGGGATGGTACTCCCATAATGCTGAGTGGTAACACGGATTGTTATCAACCTGCCGAACAAAAATATAGGTTAACAAGAGGATTGCTTGAAGTGTGCAATGAATTCAATCAACCAGTTGGCATACTCACCAAAAACTCCTGGATACTAAAAGACAAAGATGTGCTGCAGGAAATGGCAAAGAAAAGATTAGTATCAGCAATGGTATCTATCACATCCTTCAATGAAGACCTGCGGAGAATAATGGAACCAAGAACCACCACCGCTAAACAAAAACTGAAAGTTATCAATGAGTTAAGCAGTGCCGGTGTCCGAATGGGCATTATGATGGGACCAATGATACCCGGATTAAACGAACATGAAATGCAACGCATTATGAAAGCAGCGGCAGATAATGGTGCCACTTTCACGGCTTACACTTTCATTCGTTTGAATGGTGCCATCAAGTTTTTATTTCATGATTGGTTGTTTAAAAATTTTCCAGACCGGGCAGATAAAGTATGGCACCTGATAGAACAAAGCCACGATGGAAAAGTAAATGATACCCGCTGGGGTGTTCGTATGCGGGGCGAAGGAAATATTGCGGAGATGGTGGCCCAACAATATAAAAAATATGGCAAGCTGTATAACATGAATGCAGAGGAATGGAGTTTGGATACAAGTATTTTCAGGAGGCCGGGGGAACAAGGAAAACTATTCTGATTCGAACTCCAGCAACACCTCTTCACCCTGATACAGTATCAGCGTTTTATCCTTTACCTCAAACCTATTCGCCTTTTCCAATTGTTTGAAGAAAGCATCTTCAGTCTGCTGCACTCCCTCACAATACATTTTCGTAGAGAAGATATTTTTAAAACTGATTTCATTACTTTTCACAGTAAAGCTGCTGCCAAAGCTGTTACAACTGCCATTGCCACCCGCACTTTTCTTTTCCTGTTTGAATTTGATAAAAGCTTTGGTATTAACTTCTTCCACACCGGCTTCTGTGTGGATTTTCTTTAATGACCATTTGGTATCATATAAAGAAATTTGCTGATTAGTATTTTTCTCTTTCATTATAAAAGCGGAAAAAAGAATAAATGCCCCTGCACTGACAAAGGTGAGTAGTTTCATTTTAAATAGTTTAGAACAAATAGCAGATGATAGTAGGCCAGTATTTGCACAGGCAAAAAAATATTTATGCAATTCTTTAACATTTGGCATCCGGTTATCAAATCTCTGCTTATGCAAAAGTTAATTGCTAGCCTCGCCGTAATTATAGTATTGAGTAACCAGGCCATCGCCCAGCAATGGGACAGGCACATGCTGGTAAAAAAAATGGACATCCGGATAAAGACGGATGCTTTTACGGCTACCACTTTTATTGAAATGGAGTTTTATAATCCAACCGATACGGAGATGGAAGGGTTCTATGGTTTCCAACTGGAGCCAGGTCAGGCTATCACTGCTTTTCAGCTAGACCTGTTTGGAAAATTCCGTGACGGCTCCATTGAAGAAAAATGGAAAGCTACCAATGCTTACAATACGATTGTTGGCAAAAGAGTTGACCCGGCTTTGCTGCGGATGGATTCATATAACAATTACAGCCTTCGTATTTATCCCGTTCCGGCAAAGGGAAGCAGAAGAATTACCATGACGATACTGCAACTGCTGACTATCGAAAAGGAAACGGCAGTTTATAAATTGCCGTTGAAAATCACTGATGTGATTGAACAGCTGGATGTCAATATTAAAGTAGCTGGCAGCACTGGATTTCCTTCTGTCATTAAAGGGTTGCTGACAGACCAAGTATTTAACAGTAAGGAAACTTCTTACGAACTTTTGTGGAAAGCAACATTAATAAAAGCAGAAAAGCCACTTTCTTTTTCTATTCCCCTGTCACTTCAGCAACCGGTACTATGTATTAAAAAGGTGGAAGGGAAAGCTTTCTTTGCATTGCGGCTGATGCCAGCCATTCAAAAAGAATACAGCATTCAACCCGGTAAAGTCACTGTTTTCTGGGACATGTCTGCAACAGGCCGCACAAGAAATACATTGAAGGAGATTGCTTTTCTAAAACAATATGTTGCGGGGAATAAGATTTCACAATTGACTATTATTCCATTTAATCAAAAAGTGCAGGACACTGCCATTTTCTATACCAATAATAATTTTAACAGCCGCTGGGCGGAGTATCTTGAATCATTGCAATATGAAGGCGCCACTCAATTAGGAGTACTGAATTTTTCAACGGCTAATGCAGGTGCTATCCTCCTTTTCAGCGATGGCAGAAATAGTTATGGAAAGGATATGCCTGTTTCCGGGCAAACCCATATTTATTGTATTAACTCTGCCATGGTTGCTGATGTGGCACATCTCGAAAAAATAATTGGTCAGTCTGGTGGCAGGTATATTGACCTTGTATCTAAAAGCATTGCGGATGCAGTTGCAATTGCCGGTAAGGCAGAAAATATTTTGCTGAGCATTTCTTCTGCTGGTACAAAGCTGGATATCAATGAATCACTTTCCAGCTTAAAGAAGGATACACTGTTGCTGACAGGAACGATTCCGGCAGCAGCACAAAAAATAACATTATCGTATGGTAATAATGGCAAAGTGCAGACAGAAGAAACTATTGAAATAACAAGTGATAATTCCTGTGACGAATCGGCCATAGAAAGAATAAATATGCTTAATGTATTTAACAGCTATACCAGGAGCAATTCTTACTGGATGGATGCCCTGACTTTTGGCAAGCAGGAAAAAGTAGTTACCCTGAATACAGCCTTTCTAGTGCTGGAGAAAGTGGAGGATTATATCAAGTTCAACATCACACCGCCAAAAGAACTGGAGTCGCAATGCGATATGAACATTTTTGTAAAGGCCGACGAAGAAAGAAGGAGGCAATATAAGAAACTCAGTGAGTTTGATGCACTCAGGGTAGTAGCCAATACCTACAATGAAAGAATAATGTGGTGGGATAAAACGAAGCCAACGATTTCTTTGACAGAAGAGAAGCAGGAGGAAGTAAAAGCAACTGATAAAGATGAACAGGAGCCTTCGAAAACAAAAATAACAGGAGCTTCAGCTATTATTACTGCACCGGAAAAAAAAGGAACAGAACAGGTAATGGCAATGAGTGAGGTGGTGGTAACTGCAATGGGGCAGATGAGACAACCCAAAGAATTAGGCTACTCGGTTTCAAGAATAAGTGCAGCAGAGCTGACACAAGCAAAGTCGGTTAACTTTCAAAATGGATTAACCGGAAAAGTATCGGGTTTGAATGTGCAGACAACTAACAATGGAGTTTTTGCTGATACAAGGTTAACGTTGCGGGGCATCCGTTCGCTTACCGGAAATAACCAGCCACTGCTGGTATTAGATGGGTCAGCTATAGACCTGCGCCATTTAAATTCAATCAACCCTAATGATATACAGTATGTAACTGTTCTGAAAAGTCCGTCAGCTACCGCTATCTATGGCCCCGATGGGGTAAACGGGGCATTAATAGTTCAGACCAAAAAAGGAAGCCGTAACTATTACTCTTCTTATTGGGGCACTTACAAATTGAAAGACAGGGAGGACGTAGATTACCTTGCCGAGATTAAAGATGCCGTGTATAGAGATAAGATTTCCAGATACAAGGAGCTAAGAAAACTATATGGATATGAAGCAGGATTTTATTTCGATGTAGCACAGCATTTTTATGAGACTGGTTACCGGAAAGATGCTCTGGAGATTCTTTTTTCCGCAGCGGATATAAGCAATGGCAATTTGCAGGTTCAAAAAGCAATGGGGTACATACTGGAAGCATGGCAACTATACGATGAAGCGATAAAACTGTATAAAAACCTGCTGGCTGCGAATGATAATGATTTTCAAACCTGGCGAAATCTGGCATTGACGCATTATCAAAAAGGGGAGTATCAACAAGCAGTGGATGTTTTTTACCAGGGAATTACAAAAGCAGAAGATAATAACGGTTACACTAACCGTACAACAAAAGCTATGATGCTGCAGGAAATGAATGCTGTCATTACTGTTCATAAAGAAATGCTTGATCTTTCCAAAATCAATCAGCAACTCATCCGGCCTTTGACTGTTGATCTGAGGATTACGCTGGATTGCAACAGCATGGATTTGTACAGCATTGTTTCAATTGTAGAGCCTGACGGTAAAATTTGCTCTTATTCAAAACCTGAATCTGCAACTGGTGGCCGGTTAACCCGGAATGATTATTACTACCGGTCCTATTATTCAGACGATCCGGAGGAGTACCAGGTAAAGCAGGCGCAAGCCGGAAAGTATAAAATAAAACTCAGCTATTCAGATTACGGCGGCTATTACTATGATGTGAAAGTGCCAACCGTTGTAAAAATTACCACCTTCAAAAATTTGGGTAAGCCCAACCAAACCATAGAGATAGAGAATGTAATTATGGATAATCAACACGGTGAAGTGGAAATAGGAGAAATTAGGTGGTAATCAAAAAAGGGTTTGTGTCCGTTGTCATAAACGAAAAAAACCCTTGTAGAAACAAGGGTTTAACCAAAACCAACTGCTTATGAGAAAATTTTCAAAGGCGTAAATATTTTATGCTGCGGTTGCTTTATAATTTAAACTTCCAAAAAAACCACCTTCCCGTTCCTCTTGTTCTGTAATTACGAAGTCTTCTTTATAGGTTGAAAACCTGAATTTCTTTATCTGTTCTTTATGTTGCTTTATCTTTTTCATTGATTCATTTAAGAACCTGGTTATTGACTTTTTCATACAGTTGCGTTTTACCATACGTCTATTTTCAATTTTCATGCCATTTAAGAAATAGAAATTTTCTCCTTATAAAAGGCTGAAAACCAGTTATGGAAAACTATTAAGAAAAGGAGGAAAGCAGTTTGTGGGGAATAGTAGCTACACTTTTATATAAATCTTCTTTTTATCCATCCAATAGCAGATGGCCCACATAAAAGTGATAACACAAAGAGCATAGGCCAGAGATCCGTTCTCCTTTGCACCAGGAATATGAATGAATACTTTTTTATACAACCAGTTCCAGGGGTTCACACCATCACCCAGTTTGATGAGTGCAAGTCCCTTGGGTAAAAAAGCACTCAATGCAAAAACAAACAACGCATTTTTGCCAAACACATCAAAAAACCTTGCTAACCCACCACGAATGTTTTTAATCTCAATCGTATAAATCATCGTAGCGATAGTGATAATGGCAAGGCCGGTGGTATAAATAGTGTAAGAACTGGTCCATATTTTTTTATTGATTGGGAAAACCATATCCCAACAAAAGCCGGTAACCAGTAGGGCAATACCGACAACAAAAAGGCCTGTAAGCATTGGATACATACCGGTTGAAGGCAGGCTGTTCTTTTTAGCAGCCAAAATTTGTTCGGGTGCTTTACTTTTTTTCTGGGTATAATCACCAACGAGATAACCGAATATTACCTGAACAATAGCAGAAATAGTACTCATCAATCCTTCGGGGTCAAAGGGAATACCTTCTCCCTTGTACATATGAGATTCACCAAGTATCGCTTTATCAATATCAGTTCCAAACCAACCTTTCAGGCTGTATGGGTCAGTTGGGTTGCAGGCATAGCAAAGCACCCAATACACTAACAATAAAACCGCACCGACATAAAATGCTTTCCGGGGTTTAAAATAATAAATGATGATGGATGCAAAAAAATAACAGAGAGCAATTCGTTGTAAAACACCAAAAATTCTAACCCCTTTTATTGTTTCAACAATGTTACCTGCCTTATCTTTTGAATAATCAAGCCAGGTAAAGCCTTTGAAGATCGTTACTTTCTGAAATTCTGTTGTTCCTTCCACCAAGCGGTTTACCTCCGTTACAAACGGCCACCAGTTCAGAAACAAACCAACCAGGAAAATGATAGCGGTTCTTTTAATTGCTTTTTTCCAGAAAACCCTGTCCCCGGCAGCTTCCAGCTTTGGCATCACAAAAGCCATTGCATTACCGACTGCAAAAAGGAAGAACGGAAAAACTAAATCAGTTGGCGTTAATCCATGCCAGGGTGCATGTTCCAGCGGTGCATAAATATGACCCCAGCTTCCGGGATTATTTACCAATATCATCAGGCAAACGGTGGCGCCACGAAAAACATCAAGGGAGTAGAAGCGTTGGTTCAAATCAGACTTTTAAGAAACTAAATGTAAGGATTTGCTCAATTAATAGTTTTGGTACAAAAGGATATTTGGTAATTCAGGCAGGAAAAACTGAAATTAAAGCTGCGACAGACAGGTAAACTTCCTTTTTCTGACAAAACAATAATCTACAAAAGCAATTAGTAATTATACCTGAGTATTTATGAACTTATGGGGGTAAATCCTTCAAAATCTGCACATTTTATTCTCTTTCCACTCACATCTTACCATATATTTGCAAGCAAAATTTAGGGTAAAGGGCTACTGATACTCTGAGTCCTATAATTCAATGAAAACCAGTCATATAAAGAATATTTATGTGATTGAGATGGCGAAGCCATCCTAAAAAATTCCAGATTTGAGTCGTAAATGGCTAGCCGTATATACACGGCCACGGTGGGAAAAAAAAGTGAACCAGCTTCTGATTGAAAAGGGACTCGAGAGCTACTGCCCCCTAAACAAAATAAGACGCAGATGGAGTGACCGGATAAAAATAGTGGAGGAGCCGTTGTTCAAATCATACGTATTTGTAAAAGTGAATGATGAAAACAGAAGTGCTGTGCGGATGACAAACGGAGCCATCAACTTTGTATATTGGAATGGTAAACCCGCCGTAATAAAGGAAAAAGAAATAACTGCCATTAAGCGGTTTCTGGATGAGTATGAAAATGTAGAAGCAAGACCAGCAGAATTAAAAGTGAACCAACGGGTACGCATTACTAATGGAACACTGATGGATAAAGAAGGCAAAGTGCTGGATGTACGGCACAAAACCGTTAAAGTTGCTATTGACAGCCTCGGGTATATTTTGGTGGCATATATTGACAGAAGTAAATTAACTTCGGCACAGCCTAAGTAAAACCAAACCTTATTTTGCGGCTTCGCTGCATTTATATTAAAGACGTATCAATGAAATTCATCCGGATTTTATTATTGCTTGTATCTCCAGTTTATTTTTTCTCCTGCAAACCCCAGCAAAAGCTTCCTAACTACTTGGAAAGGATGACAGATACCAGCGGTAAACGGGAAGTGAAGATTCCTGAATTACGGATTCAAAAAAATGATTTGTTATCTATTCAGATAGTCAGCCTGAGCACAAAACCCCTGGAATCAGATGCGCCATTTAATCAATTACCCGCAGCAGCCGGTGGTAGCTCTGCTGTTAATACTTCCGGCTATCTGGTAGATGTAGATGGAAATATTGAACACCATCGGCTGGGTGTTATTCATGCTGAAGGATTGACAAAAAAACAATTGGCCGCCGAGTTTAAAAAAAGGTTGACAGAACCTGTTGTATTGCTGACCGAGCCGATGATTATCATCCGGTTCTTAAATTTTAAAGTCTCCGTTTTAGGCGAAGTAGCAAAACCCGGTTCTATTTCCGTTCCCGGCGAAAGAATTACAATACTGGAGGCGATTGGATTATCTGGTGATATAACTCAATATGGAAGAAAAAATACAGTGAAAGTGACCCGTGAAATTGATGGTAAAGGAGAAACAGGCTGGATTGATCTTTCTTCTGATTCATTATTTTATTCACCTTATTATAACCTCTTGCAGAATGATGTTGTAATAGTGGAGGCCGGAAAGATTAAAGCAAAATCTTTTGAACAGGCAGTAGTGGCACAAAAAATATCTTTTGCATTGACAATCGCTACTGTTGCAGCCTCAATCGCAAATATTTTTATACGATAATAACTAAGTTTCTATAATTACAGATGGAAGAACAAAATAATAATAGCAGATCTGAACTTTGGAATCTGAGCCTGCGGGATCTTTTTTACAAGTATGTTCGTTTTCTCCCACTTATCGTAATTTCCGTTGCATTTGCTCTTTTACTTGCTTTTTTATTTTTAAGGTATAGCATTCCAATTTATAGTTCCAGCGGCTCCATGCTGATAAGAAGCGAACAGCCCGGTAGTCAACGAAATGATGAACTTGAAAATCTTATCGGTGGTAACAAAGCATCTAATATTGTAAATGAAATTGAAGTATTAAGATCCCGCCCACTGATGATAAGGGTAGTAGACAGCCTTGGCCTGCAATTCAGTTATAGTGCTATAGGAAAAATTAAAACAGTCAATATTTACAAGCAAGGGCCTTTTCTGATTGAAGCACTTGAGATATTTGATTCTAGCCGATCTTTTACTTTCAAAATAAAGTTTCAAAACGATACAGAGTTTCGCATTAATGACGAGAAACCAACCTTAAAATTCGGTCTTGTTTTTAGAAATGTCAACGGAGCATTCAGACTAGTTCGCAAATCTATGGCTCCTGTCAGTAAAGAATATTCTGTTACCTGGACACCGGCCTACTCAGTTGCCAATCAATATGCCGGAGCTATACAAGTGCGACCAAAATCACCGGGAACCGGTATCCTGATCGTTAGTTTACAAACAACCAACTCCCAGATGGGTACGGATATCATCAATAAATTGATGGAGGAGTATGCTCGATATAGTATTGAACAAAAAAATAAAACATCTATCCAGAAACTGCAATTTATTGATGACCGGTTAGTGGATTACCGTTTGAAAATAGATAGTGTACAAAAAATCCTTAACGATTTTGAACAGCGTAATAATCTGATTGATTCAAAAGCACAATCAGATAATTATTTCGGAAATATCAGTGAAGCAGATAAAGTAATAAACGAGGAAACACTCCGGCTCAATGTGACTGATTTACTTAGCGGCTATCTGCAACAGAAAGAGAAGAGGTATGAGAAAGTTCCCACTACACTTAATCTCGACGATGTAACACTTGGCCAACTGGTGGCTGAGTATAATAAAACACAGATTACCCGGCAGCAGCTGCTCGATGCTAATGTGCCAGTTAATAATCCGTCTGTGAAGGAAGCTGATAATCAGATCGAAAAGCTTCGAACAAGTATTCAGGAAAATTTAAGGAACATACGAAAATCAATTACTTCCACCATAAGTACGGTAACTGAAAAAAGCCAACAAAGCCAATCTCAGCTTAGGGCATTGCCGGAAAAAGTTAAAGAACAGTTGCAGATACTAAGAGTAGTAGAAGGATTGCAGGGCTTGTATAAATTTTTACAGGAAGAAAGAGAAAAGCAGGCAATTACAAAATCTGCCAATGTTGCCAACTCAGAAATTATAAACATGGCACTATCTTCTGCTATACCTGTAAAACCTAATCGTAAAGTCATACAAATCCTTGCTATATTATTGGGACTTGGTTTACCAATCCTGTTCATTTTTATTGCTGAAATAATTAATGATAAAGTAAGTACAAGGTTTGATATTGAAAAATTAACTAATGCTCCGATATTGGGTGAAATCGGCCATTCTTATTCTAACAGCGTTCTTGTTGTAAATAAAACTACCCGCAGCATGGTAGCGGAGCAGTTCCGTATCATCCGTTCCAATCTTCAGTATGTACTTAATAAAAAAGAAAAATCAACTATTCTTGTTACTTCATCTTTTAGTGGCGAAGGAAAATCATATGTAAGTACTAATATGGGAGCTGTACTGGCGTTGGCTGGTAAAAAAACGATTATACTTGAGTTTGATATCAGGAAACCAAAAATTCTCGCTGGTCTTGGTATTGCCAAGGGGCAGGGGATTACCAATTATCTCATTGGCAAGGCTGAATTAAAAGATGTAATCAGACCTGTTCCTGATCATGAAAATCTTTTTGTACTCGGTTGCGGTCCTATTCCACCTAATCCGGCTGAACTGCTGCTTGACCAAAAGGTAGAAGATATGTTTGCCTGGTTAAAAGAAAATTTTGATGTCGTATTGGTAGATACTGCGCCGGTTGGTATGGTTAGTGACGCAATGACACTAAGCAAGTTTGCCGATTCTACATTATACCTTGTTCGCCAAGGCCATACTTTTAAAAAGCAAGTAGCTCTTATTGATGAATTTTATAAAGGAAACAAATTACCTAAAGTTTCAATTATTATCAATGATGTAAAAGTTAAAGCCGGATATGGCTACTACGGATATGGCAGGTATGGCTATGGTTACGGTTATGGCTATGGTAGTTATTATGAGGAAGAAACACCACCACGCAATTTTTTCGAAAAAATATTTGACCGGTTAGATTTTCGAAGGATTTTCAAAAAAAATAAAAAAAAGTAAATCATCTATCTGATTCAATGCGAGTTTTAGTAACAGGCGGGGCGGGTTTTATAGGGGCTAATCTGGTAGAACAATTATTAGCGGATAATAGAATTTCCGGAGTAAAAATTTTGGATAACCTGGCTACTGGTTCTTTACAGAATATCAGCCAATTTTCAAGTCATCCTAAATTCGAATTTACCAAAGGTGATATCAGGGATTATAAAACCTGTATTACTGCCTGTGATGGAATTGATATTATTTCTCATCAGGCAGCCTTGGGTTCAGTGCCACGTTCTATTGCTGACCCACTTACAACAAATGAGGTTAATATAACTGGGACGTTGAATATTTTTACTGCTGCCAAAGAAAAAAATATTAAACGGGTTGTCTATGCTGCCAGTTCCTCCACCTACGGCGATCATCCGGGTTTACCAAAGATGGAAGACAAGATCGGTAACCCACTTTCTCCCTATGCCGTTTCCAAGTATGTAAATGAATTATATGCCAGAGTGTATGCTAGTTTGTATAGCATGGAGTTTATTGGTTTACGGTACTTTAATATATTCGGACCGAAACAAAATCCCAATGGCCCTTATGCAGCCGTCGTTCCACTTTTTGCAGAAGCTTTACTAAATAATAAACCACCGGTTATTAATGGTGATGGCAATCATAGCCGTGACTTCACCTATGTTGATAATGCAGTGCAGGCCAATATGCTTTCATTATTTACGGCGAATAAAAATGCAGTAAATCAGGTTTATAATATTGCCTGTGGCCAACAGACTTCCTTAAATGAGTTGTTCAGTATGTTAAGAAACCAGGCAGGGGGTCAACTGGAAACTACACATGGCCCGGAACGAATCGGAGATGTAAAACATAGTTTGGCAGATATTTCTAAAGCGAAAGAATTATTGGGGTATACAGTAAAAGTATCTGTTGAAGAAGGTCTGGGGCTAACTTTTAAATGGTATAAAGAACATTATCAGGGATAAATGCAAAGAACAATTATTATAACCGGCGGTGCAGGTTTTATCGGATCACATGTCGTCCGCCTGTTTGTAAATAAATATCCTCAATATCGCATTGTTAATCTTGATGCGTTAACCTATGCCGGTAATCTCGAAAATCTGAGGGATATTGAAAATGCACCCAACTATATTTTTGAGAAAGCAAATATTTTAAATCTGGATGACCTTGAAAGAATTTTTTCAACTCATCAACCAGACAATATCATACACTTGGCAGCAGAAAGCCATGTAGACCGTTCCATTCTTTCGCCGCTCGATTTTGTTTATACGAATGTTATTGGTACCGTTAACCTGTTGAATGCAGCAAAATCATACTGGAAAGATAAACCTGGTGATAAGCTCTTTTATCATGTTTCCACCGACGAAGTATATGGGGCTTTGGGAGATACCGGATTTTTTACAGAACAAACAAAATATGATCCTCATTCACCTTACAGTGCATCCAAAGCGGCAAGTGATCATTTTGTAAGGGCTTATTATGACACCTATCGCCTTCCCATAATTATTACTAACTGTTCCAATAACTACGGCCCCAATCATTTTCCGGAAAAACTTATTCCTCTTTTTATCAATAATATCATTCATAAAAAGCCATTGCCGGTGTATGGCGATGGCTTATATACCAGGGACTGGTTGTTTGTAAAAGATCATGCCACGGCAATTGACCTTGTTTTTCACCAGGGTAATAAAGGCGATACTTATAATATTGGCGGTTTTAATGAATGGAGAAATATAGACCTTGTAAAACTGCTCTGTAAACTGATGGATGAGAAACTGTGCAATACTGCCGGCACCAGCGAACAATTGATCACTTATGTAAAAGATCGTCCCGGTCATGATAGAAGATATGCTATTGATGCTTCAAAAATCAATAAGGAATTGGGCTGGAAGCCGTCAGTTACATTTGAAGAAGGGTTAAGTCAAACCATTGACTGGTACTTGAAAAATACAGAATGGTTACAACATGTTACCAGTGGTGAGTACCAGCAATATTATGAACAACAATATGCCAGGTAAAGGTTTTCGGGAATCAATTTTACACAAATGAGTATATCAGGAACTATCAGTTATCATTTCGAAGAAGTCACGCAATGTGAAATGTGCGGAGATGATACTGCAAAACATAAAATAATTGGCCAACGTCTTAACAGTACACAGGGATTAAGGCCACGAAAAAAAAGTGGTATAACGGTGTCTGTGAAAAAATGCAGGAACTGTAAATTAATTTACTCTTCACCACAACCGGTTCCTTTTGATATTCAGGATCATTACGGAATACCTCCGGAAAATTACTGGAAGCCTGAATATTTTATACCGGATACCGGCTACTTTTCTGAACAGATCAAAGTGGCAAAAAGATTATTGGATTTCAAGCCCGGTATGAAGTCATTGGATATCGGTGCCGGAATCGGGAAGTGCATGATTTCTCTGCAAAATGCCGGCTTTGATGCGTATGGGTTTGAACCATCAAAACCATACTTTGAAAGGGCTATTTCAAAAATGAATATCAGCGAAGCAAAGCTAAGGCTTGGAATGATGGAGGAAATGGAATACGAGGAAAACAGTTTTGACTTCATCACTTTCGGGGCGGTCTTTGAACATCTTTATCATCCGGCAGTGTCTTTGAAGAAAGCATTAACATGGTTAAAACCAGGCGGTACCATTCATATTGAAGTACCCTCTTCAGCTTATCTGGCAGCCCGGATCATCAATTTTTATTACAGAATGACAGGTACAAACTATGTATGCAACCTGAGTCCTATGCATGCTCCGTTTCATCTTTATGAGTTTAGTAATAAATCTTTTGCAGCATTATCACAGCAATTGGGTTTTACCATAAAGCACCATACATTTTATGTCGGAAAAAATCTGTTATTGCCACGAATCTTTACAGCATTTGTAAACCCAATTATGAAGTGGACCAATACTGGCATGCAATTGGAAATATGGCTCACTAAATAACCTAAAAAAGTATCGTCAACTATAAAAGCATTTTATGCCAAAATCACTCATTACCGGCGGAGCCGGATTCATTGGCTCACATGTAGCCAGGCATTGTTTAAAGTCCAGACACGAAGTAGTAGTAGTGGATGACCTGAGTGGGGGATTTGAAGATCATATTCCCGAAGGGGCCCTTTTTTTAAAGGGAAGTGTTACGGATGAAAAATTCATCAGTGATCTTTTCATGAATCACCAGTTTGATTATATCTATCACTTGGGGGCTTATGCAGCAGAGGGGCTTTCACATTTTATCCGCCGGTATAATTATAACACCAATTTGATTGGCAGTATAAACCTGATTAATGAAGCGGTAAAGCAAAAAGTAAAGTGTTTTGTATTTACTTCTTCTATTGCTGTATATGGAAAAGGACAATTACCTATGACGGAGGAAATGACTCCTGTTCCCGAAGACCCTTATGGTGTTTCCAAATATGCGGTGGAACTGGATTTGAAAGCAGCTCATGAAATGTTCGGATTGAATTATGTCATTTTCAGGCCACATAATGTTTATGGAGAAAATCAAAACATCGGTGACAAATACAGGAATGTGATTGGCATCTTTATGAACCAGATCATGCAGGGAAAACAACTGACTGTTTTTGGAGATGGCACACAAACAAGAGCTTTCAGTTATATTGATGATGTGGCCATTCCCATTTCAAAATGTGTTGATATTCAAGCAGCTTACAACCAGGTATTCAATATTGGTGCAGACAAACCCTATACGGTGAATGAACTTGCCGAAGTAGTTTGCCGCGACTTTGAGGTTGAGCCGGTTATCCACCATCTTGAAGCCCGTAATGAAGTATTGCATGCTTATTCAGATCATGCTAAAGCACAGAAAGTATTTGGCGAACCAACAGGAATAACATTGGAAGAAGGAATAGCCCGAATGGCAGCCTGGGCCAAAAGAGTAGGAGCAAGACAGGGACAGGAATTTGAGAATATTGAAATAACAGAGAAACTTCCCGAAGGCTGGAACCTTTTAAGTAAGAAATAAACAATCAGTGAAAGTATAAGTGGGATGAAGAAAGTATTAATAATATGTCTTCACAGGAAAGACAGGTCCCCGGGTCAACGGTTCAGGTATGAGCAATATCTTTCATTCCTCGAAGAAAATGGGTATCATTTTGATATTTCTATTCTGCTGAATGAGAAAGATGATAAAGCCTTTTATTCTAAAGGAAATTATTTCAGAAAAATAATCATCTACCTGAAAACATTAATGATAAGAACCAAAGACTGGTTCAGAATGAACAGGTATGATATCATTTTTGTTTTTCGGGATGCATTGATGACCGGATCGACCTTCTTTGAAAAAAGATTTGCCCGATCTAAGGCCAAGCTCATTTTTGATTTTGATGATGCAATCTGGATGCAGAATGTGTCAGAAGCCAATAAGAAACTGGCTTTCATGAAGAATGCTGATAAAACAGGTAAAATAATCGCCCTGTCTGATATGATATTTGCAGGCAATCAATACCTCTCTGATTATGCGGCACAATTCAATAAAAACATTTCGATAATTCCTACTACAATCGATACTTCAGTGTATGTGCCTCAAAAAAATGAGAACAAAAATAAAACTATTTGCGTCGGATGGAGTGGTAGTTTTTCAACTATTCAGCATTTTGCTACGGCTATTCCGGCATTGAAAAGAATTAAAGAAAAATTTGGCGACAGAGTTTCCTTTAAAATTATTGGCGACAAAAATTATTATTGCGACGAATTGGATACCAAAGGGGATGCATGGATAGCAGACACTGAAATTGAAGACCTTTCAAAAATTGACATTGGCATTATGCCGCTTCCAGATGATGAATGGGCAAAAGGTAAATGCGGACTGAAGGGATTGCAATATATGGCGTTAGAGATTCCGACATTAATGTCTCCGGTAGGAGTAAACTCGGAAATCATTCAAGATGGTATAAATGGTTACCTGCCAGAAAATGATGATAAATGGGTAGAAGTGTTGTCGGCTCTGATAGATGATGAAGCATTAAGGGAAAGAATAGGTAAAGCAGGCCGGCAAACCGTTATTGATAAATACTCGGTGGACGCCTTGAAGCAAAAATATTTGAATAACTTCAATAAACTAACGGAAGCAAATTAATATAATGAAAGGTATTATACTGGCAGGAGGTTCTGGCACTAGGTTATATCCTATCACAAAGGCTATTTCCAAACAACTGATGCCTGTGTATGATAAGCCAATGATCTACTATCCGCTTTCTGTTTTAATGATGGCGGGAATAAAAGAAATATTGATTATCACTACCCCAGAGGATAATCCCCAGTTCAGACGTTTATTAGGAGATGGCAGTAACATAGGTTGCAAGTTTGAATATGCTGTGCAGGAAGTTCCTAACGGATTGGCACAGGCATTTGTCATCGGAGAGTCGTTTATAGGAGATGATAAAGTGGCTTTGGTGCTGGGCGATAATATTTTTTATGGAAGCCGTATGGGTAAACAATTACGGGAACTTACAAATGTGGAAGGTGGCTATGTATTTGCATACCCCGTTGCAGACCCGGAAAGATATGGGGTGGTTGAATTTGATGAAAACCTTAATGCCTTGAGCATTGAAGAGAAACCGGTAAATCCCAAATCAAATTATGCGGTTCCTGGTTTATATTTTTATGATAACAGTGTTGTAAAAATTGCCAAAGAATTGAAACCATCTGCAAGAGATGAATACGAAATCACTGATGTGAATAAAGCATACCTGAAAATCGGCCAGTTGAAAGTAGCTGTTCTGGATCGGGGAACTGCATGGCTTGATACAGGAACATTTGATTCTCTCAGTGATGCAAGCGAATTTGTGAGAGTGATAGAAAAGAGACAGGGTACCAAGATTGGATGTATTGAAGAAATAGCTTATCGCAACGGGTTTATAACCAAGGAAGAATTAAAAAAACTTGCCGACGAACTTAGTAAAAGTGGTTACGGCGAATATTTAAAACGAATCATTAATTAAGAAATAAAAACAATGAAGATTGCAGTAGTAGGCACCGGCTATGTTGGATTAGTGAGCGGCACCTGTTTTGCTGAAACGGGTAATCATATTGCCTGTATTGATATTGATGAATCAAAAATAAAAAAATTACAAGCCGGTGAAATAACCATTTATGAGCCTGGCCTTGAAAAAATATTCACCCGTAATATAAAAGAGGGACGGTTGACATTTACTACTTCTCTCGAAGAAGGTATTAAAGGCGCAGCTATCATTTTCCTGGCATTACCTACTCCTCCGGGTGAAGATGGAAGCGCAGATCTTAAATACATATTGGGAGTAGCCGCAGATCTGGGTAGATTATTACAACCCGGAGATTACAAAGTAATTGTTGACAAAAGTACTGTTCCGGTAGGAACGGCTGAAAAAGTAACAAATGCCATTCTTAGCACAGGTAAAGGAATTGAAAATGCTTTTGATGTTGTAAGCAACCCGGAATTTTTGAGAGAAGGAGCCGCTGTTGAAGATTTTATGAAACCTGACAGGGTCGTTATTGGCACATCATCAGAAAAGGCAAAAATGGTCATGCAGCGATTGTATGAACCTTTCGTACGTCAGGGCAATCCGATTATTTTTATGGATGAAAGGAGTGCAGAACTGACTAAGTATGCTGCCAACAGTTTTTTGGCTGCAAAAATCTCGTTTATGAATGAGATAGCTGTGTTATGCGAAAAGCTGGATGCAAATGTAGATATGGTTCGTCGGGGTATCGGTACTGATTTTCGGATTGGCAAACATTTTTTATACCCGGGTCTTGGATATGGCGGTAGTTGTTTTCCTAAAGATGTGCAGGCATTATCAAAGTCATCCAACGATGTGCAATATGATTTCAGGATATTGAATGCGGTAATAGAGGTAAATAAATTGCAGAAGCAGTTTTTTATATCCAAGATCAATACGTATTATAACGGGAATCTGAAAGACAAAAAATTCGCCATCTGGGGCCTTGCTTTCAAACCTAATACAGATGATATCAGAGAAGCACCGGCTTTACAGGTAATAGAATATTTATTAGAGAAGGGGGCGTCTGTTACGGCCTTTGATCCGGAAGCAATGGGAAATGTAAAAAGGGAGTTTAAACACAATATAAAGTTTGCAGAAAACCAATACCTGGCACTGGCAGGTGCAGATGCTTTGATTATCTGTACAGAATGGAATGAATTCAGGACACCGGAGTTTGAAAAAATTGCTTCCTCTCTCGGTGAGAAAGTAATTTTTGACGGACGTAATCTGTATAGTCTTGAGACAATGGAATCGCTGGGATTTTATTATGAAAGTATTGGTAGAAAAAAAGTAACTGCTTAAAAAACCTATAGTACACCTGATTTGAAGTGATGTCTGGCTTCTCAATAAAAAATAATAACAAATGAAGAGGGTTCTGATAACTGGTGCAGCAGGGTTTTTAGGCTCTCACTTATGCGACCGCTTTATTAAAGAAGGGTATGAAGTAATCGGGATGGATAATCTGATAACCGGAAGCCTAAAAAATATTGAACACTTATTTCCGCTTAAGGAATTCAGTTTTCATCATCATGATGTAAGTAAGTTCATACATGTGCCGGGGCATTTAGACTATATCCTTCATTTTGCTTCTCCGGCCAGCCCGATTGATTATCTGAAAATTCCTATTCAAACATTGAAAGTAGGATCACTCGGTACACATAATTGCCTGGGTCTTGCTTTGAATAAGAAGGCAAGAATATTGGTTGCCAGCACCAGTGAAGTATATGGCGACCCGCTGGTGCATCCACAAAATGAAGATTACTGGGGTAATGTAAATCCAGTGGGGCCGAGAGGTGTGTATGATGAAGCAAAACGTTTCCAGGAAGCGATGACCATGGCCTATCATACTTACCATGGAGTAGAAACAAGAATCATCCGGATATTTAATACTTACGGACCGAGAATGAGGTTGAATGATGGCCGTGCATTACCAGCCTTTATCGGGCAGGCATTGCGTGGTGAAGACTTAACAGTTTTTGGAGATGGTAGCCAGACCCGCAGTTTTTGTTATGTAGCTGATCTGGTAGAAGGTATTTATCGGTTACTATTAAGTGATTATGCCCAGCCTCTTAATATTGGAAACCCTGATGAAATAAGTTTGAAAGATTTTGCAGAAGAAATAATAAAACTCACCGGCACTAAACAAAAAATTGTGTACCGGCCTTTACCGGCTGATGATCCCAAACAACGGAAACCGGATATTACCAGGGCACAACAAATTTTGAATTGGCAACCAACTATTGCCAGGGGAGAAGGATTGAAGATTACCTATGAATATTTCAAATCATTACCCGAAGAAGAAATAAGAAAAGACAACCTGGCTTTTGCTAAAAAATAAGCGTATAAATAATTTGTTATTACATAGATTGCTTCGGGTTGCTTCAAAAATTTATTAAGTATAAAATTTACTATGGCAACCCTCGCAATGACGAGGCTTCGGGTTGCTTCAAAAAATTTAATAGGTATAAAGTTTACTATGGCAACCCTCGCAAAGACGAGACTCCGGGTTCTTGGCGGTTCGTTCAATCTTCAGAGTCTCGTCCTTGCGAGGCCGATAAAGAAAGGATGAAAAGAACGGGATGGTGAGAAGGCCGAAGCAAACTGCAAACATTAAAAGTCAGATAATTTCAAGTAGGTCTGAATTTATTTTGTATAAGCATCCGTCCTTATTTGGCGCAGCAGAATAAAAATCCGTGTTCATCCGTTTTTTCCGTGTCATCTGTGTCCTTGTATTTCCCTTGTACCAATTATAAAATGACTTTTTAAAAAATAAACACT
>JANNCC010000058.1:0-3229 GCA_031386125.1 Chitinophagaceae bacterium | reverse complement strand
ATGCCGGCTACTATTCTGTTGCGGGTTGGAAAATTATGTTTGTCTGGTTTTGATTTACTTCTAAATTCTGTCAGCAATCCACCGTTATGTTTTATCATGTCTTTGGCGAGGCCAGCATTTTCAGGAGGATATATTTGGTCAAGCCCATGCGCCAATACACCAATAGTTGATAACCCATTTTTTACCGATGCTTTATGTGCAATAGCATCTACGCCGAATGCAAGGCCGCTTACCACCGATACATTTTGCTCCGTTAATTCTTTTACTAATTTCTCTGTAACCAGTTTAGCATAATCAGTGTGGCTTCTTGTGCCGACGATAGCAACAATCTTTGCAGCATTCAAATCAGCCTCACCTTTGTAAAACAGCAGAGTGGGAGAATCGTAACAATTCAATAGCCGGTTCGGGTAAGCTGCATCAGTTAAAAAAAGTGGTTTGATTTTATACTTTTCTATAAATTTTATTTCTTCTTCTGCCTGGCTGAAGTTCTTAAAAGCTGCAATCGAAGCCGCCCGTATAGGACCAATACCCTCAATCTTTTCAAGGAATGTTTTTTTTGCATGAAAGATTTCTTCTGCATTGCAATGCTGCAGCAAAATCTTTGCCTGTACCGGGCCAATGTTTGGAATAAGTGTTAACGCAAGCTGATAGAGCAATTCTGAATCCATACTGTCGTGTCGTAAAATTCAAATATAAGAGAACTCTGAATTATTGACCAACAACTTTCATTTCAGTCCGGCGGTTCAAAGCTCTTCCATCTTCAGCTTTATTATCAGCCATCGGTTTTGTTTCGCCGTAGCCTTTTGCAGTAAGGCGTTGTGCTGGAATAGATTTACTTACCAAATAAGTAACTACTGCTTTTGCCCTGTTATTAGATAATGCAAGATTGTCTGCCGGTTTGCCCACATTATCGGTGTAGCCACTGATTTCTATTTTCAACGTTGGATTTTCGGCAAGCATCTGCACTATTTTTTCCAGCTCCACCTGCGATTCGGGTTTCAATTCAAACTTGCCCACATCAAAAAAAATATTTTTTAATATCACACTTGCATTCGTTTCAATCGGCAGCAGGCTAATGTCTTTTTGATAAACAGAATCCGGTGATTTGTTTGCCATTAAAAAATTGTCAGAATAAAAAAGATATCCCTTGCGGTTTACATTGAAGGCATAGTCTTTTCCAACAGGTAAGGTGATAAAATAATTTCCTGCATCATCGGTTTGTACTTTAGTAATGGTTTGTTTGGTAGCAAGATCAATCAATTCAACAGATGAAGAAAGACCTATGGTTGTTTTTTTATCTGACACTATGCCTTTTACCCATAGTGTTTTGTTAGGACGAAGATCTTGCCGCAATTCAAATCTATAAATGTCATGACCACCTTTCGAATCGCTTCTGTCGCTGGCATAGTAAGCGGTTTTGCCATCGGAAGCTACAAATAATGTTCCTTCATCATCAATGGTGTTGATAGGAAAGCCCAGATTTTTTGGCTTTTCCCAGTTGCCGTTAATGCTTCTTCTTGTTACAAATAAATCATTGCCGCCATAACCCGGCAATCCGTTCGAAACAAAATATAATGTCTGATTATCCGCATGAATAAAAGGACATTCATCATCACCGGGAGTGTTGATAGTAGTTCCCATATTTTCCGGTTCAGTCCATCTTCCATTAGCCTGCAGGTGGCATACATAAATATCTTTGCCACCTAAACCGCCTAACCGGCGACTTGCAAAATATAGATATCTTTTATCCGGTGACAAACATGGTTGTGCATCCCATTGGTCGGAATTTACACGGCCACCAAGATTAGCAGCTTCGCCCCATCCTTGCTGTGTTAATTGCGAAATATACAAATCATAATTACCATAACTGTCAGTACGATTGTTAGCGGTAAAAGCCAGCCATTGCCCGTCGGAAGAAATATTTTGCCCGGCCTCACTCATCGGAGTATTAATATCACCCTCAATAGCTTTAGCTAGTTGCCACTGACCTGCATTTGATTTGCTATAATAAAAATCTTCGTTGGTTCCATTTACTCTTCTTGTAAAAATCAATTCTTTGCCGTCAATAGTTAATGAAGGAAAATATTCTGAATCTGTTGTATTGATATTGCTACCGGCATTTTGCGGGGCAAACACATAATTTTTTACCGCATTGTTTTTTGCATACTCAATGGCAAACTCATAGTTCCGTTTACGTTTTTGTGCAGATGCTAAACTGGTCGGGTTTTTTGGCGGCTTCTTTGTCAACAATTCATTCACCGAATTTAAGGCTCTTTCAAATTCTCCCAAGCCGGCCAATTGAATGGAATAGGCTATTTTATAATCAAGCGTATAGCTGGAGTCTATTGTAAAAGCTTTTTCATAATTGCCCACACTGCTTTTGTAGCTTTTTAATTTTCCATAAATGCTGCCAAGTGCCAGGTAGGCATCCACATAATTTTTATCTGCTTCAATGGCTTGTTGCAGAAGACCGGCTGCACTCGTAATATTTCCGTCCTCAATTCTTTCCATAGCCTGATCATATAGCTGAGTGGCTTTCTTATTAATTTTTGCCGGGTCATACTGGGCAAAACAGGAGTGAAGTATAAAAAAAGAGGCAAAGAATGCCAATAGTTTTTTCATTGATAAGCGATTACGTTTTTCTATAACGAAACTAAATCAAATTTATTCCGGAAGAATGAGGAAAATGTTAATTAGATGGTTGCTTAAGGAACATTAATATACTTATGAATTTGCAACGAAAGTTCCCATTTCGGATTGGCTTTAATGTATTCTATTATCATCGGGGTTACGTCTGCTGCTTTATCCCATTCCGGTTGCAGATAAAGTTTGCAGGAAGGAGAAACCAGGGCAGCATATTTTTCTGCCCAGTCAAAATCAGATTTATTAAAGATGACAACTTTTAATTCATGGACAAGGTGCAAAACTGGTTCCAGCGGCGCTTTAAATTTCTTAGGAGACAAACATATCCAATCCCACAAACCACTAAGTGGATGTGCACCCGATGTTTCGATATGTGTTTTTAATCCGGCTTCCTGAAATTTTTCTGTCAATTCATCCAGGTTGTGCATAAGCGGTTCGCCACCGGTGATAACCACAATTTCAGCAGGTGTTTTTTTTATTGCTGTAATAAGATGTTCTATTGAATATTTCGGATGTTTGTCAGCATCCCAACTATCTTTTACATCGCACCACACACAGCCCACATCGCAACCACCCAGGCGGATAA
>JANNCC010000019.1:0-4669 GCA_031386125.1 Chitinophagaceae bacterium | reverse complement strand
TTTCAATGCCCTGGATCGTTTTAGAAAAACGGGTATTTCCCCAGAGAACGATCTGTTTACCCGGGTAGTTTTTTCTTGCATATAGTCGTTGATTAAAGATGCTTCCTGTTCGGGATGCTTCATAACCTTCCTGAAATAAAGAATAAGAAACGGGGTCGCTGATCATCCGGCAATAAAAATATTCATTTCCCGGTAGTGGTTTTATCCAAACGAGATTCGAGGCCTCCTGGGGCTCAAGTTCTACCGGCACTACGAGATCGTTGTGAATAAATATTCCCTGGCCAAGTGGAAGAATTACATTCAGCAATAGCGGTGCATCGGTAAAATATTCCTGGTTGTTTACGGTTACTTTCACACTGCCATGATTAAGAATGCCAAGGTCCAGCATATAACCGGCCACCCGCGATGCCTGGAATCCTAAAGAAAGAAGTAATTCATAAAAGGCATTGGCCATAGGCCAGCAGGTGGCACCCGAGCTGTTAGTAAGATAGTTTTCAAAAAATTCCTCCGCATCGAGACCCGGCAAGGGTTTATTGCCACCTGTTCTTAATGAAATCATTTTTCGGATATTATCAAAGGGAAGGTGATTGCACCAGGCTGTATACAACTGTTGAAGTGTGGCAGCATCAGCTGTTGCAGGAAAAGGAAAATCAAGGCGGGTCAATACCCGGTTTACTAATTGGTTGGATAATCCGTTCATTCAACTAAGGTAATTTTTTTTTAGAAATGATCTGCTGCCTGACAAAAAAGCCAATAAAGAGAAATCCTGCAGGATAATTACCAGTTTGTGGTATAGTTTATAAATAAAAGGAATTATATTTTTAATGACTCAAATTGAGATACCCCAAAAGAAAGTAGTATGGCAAAAGCAATCAAAGCAATGATAATCCCTGATGAACTGGTAATGAATAAAATCTATTTAATTCGTGGACTGAAAGTTATGATTGATTTTGACCTGGCCTCACTTTATGGAGTAGAAACAAGAGTGCTAAACCAGGCAGTTAAACGTAACTCAGCTCGATTTCCGGGTGATTTTATGTTTCAACTTTCAAAAAAAGAATGGGAGTTTCTAAGATCACAAATTATTATCAGTTCAGGAGAAATTAACTCATCACAAAACGTGATGAGTTCAAGAAAACACCGTGGAGTACTTTATTCGCCATATGTTTTCACAGAAGAGGGCGTATCCATGTTATCCGGCGTTCTAAAAAGTCATACTGCCATCCGGGTTCATATTCAAATCATCCGTGTATTTGCAAAAATGAGGAGGTTACTGCTTACACACAAGGACATTTTGCTTCAAGTAGAAAAAATAGAAAATAAACTTACGGGTCACGACGTAGACATAGCACTTATATTTCAATACCTCAGACAATTATTAAATCCACCACAACCATCCCGCCAAAAAATTGGTTTCAGAAGAAAAGATGAACAGTAAGCAATGTTTCAACCGATTGTTTTTGAGCTTCAAATTAAATAGTAACGAATTTAAGTTTTAACCATGAGACACAGCGTCACGGAGAAACACAGGGAAAACATACTGAAACTCCTGGTTCACCTGCCTCTTTGCTTCTCCGTGTGTATTCACTTTTTCTTTTCTCTGCGGTAAAAAATTTTTCTTTCATTGCGCAGCAATCCTCTGTGTTCCTCCGTGGTTTAAATTTTTTAAGTAATGCAAGAAATACAATTTTGAAACACAAAGGCACTAAGACACGGAGGCACGGAGAAGAAAACACCTTCTTTCTAAATTTTTTCTTAGTTTCTTCACCTCCTTAATTGCGCAGCAATCCTCCGCGTTCTCTGCGTGTATTTCCTCTTGTATTTTCTCTGCGGTAAAAATTTTTCTTTTATTGCGCAGCAATCCTCTGTGTACCTCTGTGTGTATTTACTTTTCCTTTTCTTTGTGTTAAAAAAAACTCTCTGCACTTCTCGAGCTTTTATTCATTGCGCAGCAATCCTCTGTGTCCCTCTGTGTGTATTTCTTATTCTTTTCTCTGTGTTAAAAAAAACTCTCTGCACTTCTCGAGCTTTTATTCATTGCGCAGCAATCCTCTGTGTACCTCTGTGGTTTAAACTCTTTAAGAAATGTAAGAAATACAATATTGAAACACTAAGACACGGAGGCACGGAGAAGAAAACACCTTCTTTCTAAATTTTTTCTTAGTTTCTTCACCTCCCTAATTGCGCAGCAATCCTCCGCGTTCTCTGCGTGTATTTCCTCTTGTATTTTCTCTGCGGTAAAAATTTTTCTTTCATTGCGCAGCAATCCTCTGTGTTCCTCTGTGTGTATTTACTTTTCCTTTTCTCTGTGTTAAAAAAAACTCCCTGCACTCCCTCACCTTATCCGTATTTATAATATCTACACCCATTTCTTTCAGCCGAAGCCAGGCTGCTGTATGATCAGGTATTGCCCAAAGCCGCAACAACTTACCCTTACCATGGATGGTGGTAACCAATTGTTTTATCCGGCTTGTACTGTCTGCAACAGTAATATAGTTAGTATAACTATCACTAATAAACGCTACCCGTTGCAATGTGTTACTATCATATATTTCATACGGCCGGCCATCGAATAAAATAAACGAAGGATACGAGCTCCATTTTGACAGAGGACCACGATCGCCACTGATAACAATTTGCAGGGCCATGGGATTTACCGAACGGTCAAATACGGAACGGTATGGTTTTAACAATTGTATCAATGCTGTTATAACAGCTTCGCCGTTTTCTTTACTATCAATCATCAATACCGGTGTATAGGTTTTGCTTTTACTGATGCGGCTATCGTGTTTTTTAAAAAACCGGATGATAGGCTGCAGGTACAATGAATCCAACGAGGGGGCTGATGCAATATCCTTCCTGTCATGCGCCACTACCAATTTACCATTACGCAGGTACACATCTGCTTCTATAGAATATGCCTGGTACTTTAGCGCATTCATTAAAGGTATTGGTTGCTGGTAATCATTGTGTGCATGAATAAGCGGTTGGGCGCTTAGTTGAAAACAGGTGGCTATTATCAGCAAACAAAAAAGAAAAAGCTTCATGCCGTAAAGGTTGGTAGTTCGGTTATTTTTTTGGTTTGACATAAGCAGCCCGTAACATCACTGCCGATGTATACACAATAACAACGATCACTACCCAACGCAGTGTATCCAGTGGCAATGATTTAACGATCAATGCAGCGATCAAAACGGCCACCATACCCGGTATGGCCATGGCTACAGCAGCTTTCCGGTTATAAGCTCCTTCTTTTATAAATTTTACAGAGGCAGGAGGCATTAAAAAAGCACAGGAACCCATCATAATGGGGAAGGCCACCTGTGGTGATAAACCCAGGGCGAATACCAATGCCATACAGGGAGCATACAGGCCTATCCCGGCCGTCATTAATGCCCCCAATATAAAATTCACCACGATAGCAATTACCAGTTTGACATTATATAAACCAATGGCCGTGCCACCACCCTGTATCCAATGCATTTTATTGGCAAACATAAAACTGGCCGTAATCAGCAGGGCAACGCCCATGACTAACCGAATTTTCTTTTCCGATAATTTTGCAACAATACCCGCACCTAAGATAGCACCTGCAGCGGCCGCCAGCAGCATCGCAACCAGGGTTACCGGTTCTACTTCAACCACTGTTATAAATATAATCGCCTGTATCAGCACAGGGAGCGTGTTGGAAACATTGAGGGTACCCGGCAACACACGGTCTTCTGTTTGTTTGGTAAATTTTAATAAAGCGGTTTGCGGTGCAAATGCGCCAATACCCAGCACATCAAAAAAATTGACGACAAACCCAATAATACCTGTCTTTATCCAACTGACAGGTTCCAGGTTTTTTTTATGCCGTAAAAAATCCTTTGTCAATACAATGCTATACCAGATGGTCAACAGGGCGAGGGAGATCCAGATAAAGGTTATCATGTTGTTGGTTTGGGTACTCAATTTAGTTTTTTTATAACAATGGCAAGTTTCCGGTTTTTTATCGGGAATGCTGTTAACTGCTCAGGGCGAGTCGCTATCGGAATTTTGACATTTCTGGCGCCTGTTCCGAAGAACATCGGGAATGAAAATCGGGATGTCGACAATAAAAGCGACCAATACAAAGCAGGAGATGATAGAGCGGAAATTTTTATAAGTACAGGGGTTTCTTTATACAGTACATGACCTCATCCCCAACCCTTCTCCACGGAGTGGAGAAGGGGGAAAGAAACGTCTCCCTGGTAAACCCGATATTATTTTACCGAAATATAAAACCATCATCTTGATACATGGATGCTTCTGGCATGGACAATCCGGCTGCAAATATTTTATGGTGCCTTAAAGAAGAACCAAATGGCGGACAGATAAAATAAAAAGCACAAAAGCCAATGACGCCAAACTGATGAAGACATTGAAGAAAGAAGGGTGGAAAATTAGTACTGTTTCGGAATTTGCTTTGAAGCCTGCTAAAGTTGAAAAGATGCTGGCTTCTATACTAAATATTATTTATACATAAACGTTCCCAAATTGGTAACATTTTTGTATATTTGATATCTATGAGGATAATTGCCAAAAAGGCACTGCTTAATTTCTGGAGCAAACATCCTGCTGCAGAGCAGCCTTTGCAGGCATGGTATGATGAAGCGAGAAAAGCAGCATGGAATAGTTTTCAGGATAT
>JANNCC010000382.1:0-2004 GCA_031386125.1 Chitinophagaceae bacterium | reverse complement strand
CGGTCCGATCGAAATATGAAGAATGAGAATACTCTACGATAAAATTGTCGCCACTTTGAACAATTTTGCAATGGTTTGTTGAGTGTTCAATATTCTCCCATGTTCCTAAAAATTTACTTGCAGGATTATTCTGTTTGCAAGAAAAAAATAATAAAACGATTAACACCGATATAATTAATATTCTCATGATAGTGTACAAATTATAGTTCTACCAATTTACCATATGTTTCCGGTCTTCTGTCCCTGAAAAACTGCCACACACTTCTTACCTGCTCAATCATATCCAAATCAAAATCTGCAATCAATAATTCATCATTGTCCTCTGATGCCTGCGCAAATATTTGTCCTCTCGGATCAACGAAATAGGAACTGCCATAAAATTTACCAAGGTTCCATGGTTTTTCTGTACCTACACGATTGATACAACCCATGAAATATCCATTAGCAGCAGCATGAGCAGGTTGTTCCAGTTTCCATAAGTATTGAGAAAGACCAGCAACAGTCGCTGAAGGGTTATAAACGATCTCTGCACCATTCAATCCCAGGCATCTTGCGCCATCCGGAAAGTGACGGTCATAACAGATATACACACCAACCTTTGCATACTTGGTTTGAAAAACGGGATAACCGAGATTGCCGGGTTTAAAGAAAAATTTTTCCCAGAAGCCGGATGTATGTGGTATATGATTTTTTCTGTATTTACCGAGATAAGTTCCATCAGCATCTATCACTGCGGCGGTATTGTATAACACACCAGCTTGTTCTTTTTCATATACCGGAACGATAATGACCATGTTATACTTCTTTGCATACTCCTGCATCCGTTCTATCGTTGGGCCTGGAACAGTTTCAGCACTTTCGTACCATGCTTTATCCTGGCCGGGGCAGAAATAAGGTGTGTTGAATATCTCCTGGAAGCAAAGTATCTGCACCCCTTTCTTTCCTGCTTCTTCAATCAGCGGAATGTGTTTCTGGACCATTGCTTCTTTAATTTCTGCAATGGTTCCTTCACCTTCTGTTTTAGGGAGAGACATTTGGATGAGACCCGATTTGACGATTCTTGGCATGAGTGATATTTTTTTTGAACCACGGAGACACAAAGACACGGAGTATCACGGAGATTCTCCGTGTGTCACATTGCCGCTGTGACTCTGTGGTTTAATTTAAATTTTATCTACAACTTTATTTCTCTTAATAAATTTACCAAATCCTTTCTCTATTACACAATTATTATTTTCAATGGCAACCCGTCCACGCAACAAAACAGTTTTTACTTTTCCTGTCAGTTCCCATCCTTCATAACCGCTGTAATCAACATTCATGTGATGGGTTTTGGCGGAGAGTGTATGCTTTTCGTTCGGGTCGAAGATGACAAGATCGGCATCGCTACCAACTGCAATCGTTCCTTTTTTTGGGAACATGCCGAATATTTTTGCCGGGTTGGTACAGGCCACCTCCACATATTTATTCAAGGTGATCTTTCCTTTATTCACACCTTCACTGTATAATAACTCCATCCTGTTTTCAATTGCCGGATGTCCATTCGGAATTTTGGAGAAATCATCTTTACCCATCAGTTTCTGTTCCCATTTAAAAGGGCAATGATCTGTTGCTACAACCTGCACTAATCCCTGATTGATGCCTGCCCATAATGTTTCCTGGTCTTTCTTTTCCCGAAGGGGAGGACTCATCACCCATTTAGCGCCTTCAAAATTTTGTTCGTACAACGATGCATCAAGAATTAAATATTGAATACAGGTCTCTACAAATACTTTCTGATTTCTTCTTGTTGCATTTCGAACGGCATTCAATGCGCCTTCACAAGTAAGATGAACAATATAGCTGGGGCAACCCGTATAATTAGCCATATCAGCAAATCGTCCGCTGGCTTCAGCTTCCGTTACTTCCGGTTGCGATAAATAATGATAGAGTGGAGATAGCTTTCCTTCTGCTCTGTGTTTGGCAATTAAGAAATCAATCATATCGCCGTTGGTAGCATGAACA
>JANNCC010000314.1:0-1738 GCA_031386125.1 Chitinophagaceae bacterium | reverse complement strand
AGATATAGCAAAAGCCTATCCTTTGTATCATGATGCAATGGAGAAGACATTAGACTTCATCAACCGGTATTTTCCACCGATGAGTGAAGCAGAGAAAACAAAGTACTGGGACATGCTGTCGCCACGGTTTCAGCGGTTTTATAGTTTTGCCGTAGAAGCTAATACCGTTAATAAAGATATTATCCTTGATTTGTTTGAGTACCGGGCCGCTACAAAAGGGCTGTTGCTCAATTCAACAAGAAAAATAAGCGAGGCCATATTTTCCGGGGGGAATGAACAGTTAATAAAAGATTACACGGAGTGGATAGACCATAAAGAGCAACTGACCGCCTTCTATGCTTTTTCAAAAGAAGACTTGAAGGAACAGAATGTTAATCTTGATTCACTGGAGTCAAATGTGAACCGGATGGAAAAAAGGCTGTCGGAAAGCTCAAAGGATTTTGCCAGCTTTTATTTCACCGGCAAAACAAAAGTTTCCGAAGTGCAAAAGGAACTGAAAACAGATGAAGCGTTGATAGAAATTATCCGTCTCCGGAATTTTGACCAGGTGTTTACTGATGGCTGCCGCTACATGGGTTTGGTAATTACCAAAAACAACCCCCAGCCAAAAATCATCATGCTGACGAATGGCACTGACCTGGAGAGTAAGTATTCCAAAACCTATCGCCTTTCTATCAAAAACAAAATAAACGACGAACAATCTTATGTGCAGTATTGGGCACCGTTTGAGCCGGAAGTAAAGGGGAAAAAGACAGTCTATGTATCGTTGGATGGTGTTTACAACCAGCTTAGCCTTTATACGTTGAAAAAACCCGGAGGCGATTACCTGCTAAACCAGGTTGATATTATTTTAGTAGGCAACCCCCGTGACCTGGTAACTAATAGTAACAAAGGAAACGGCACCCCCGGTAAAAAAGCTACACTGATAGGCTTCCCGGATTATGGCACAGGTGTCATTGTTCAGTTGCCCGGTACCAAGGTAGAAGTAGATGGTATTAATAAAGTACTTAAATCATCCGGCTACCAGGTGTCGGAGCTTACACAGCGGGATGCCACCGAAACAAATTTGAAATCTGCCAAAAAAATATCCATCCTGCATATTGCCACCCACGGGTATATTTTAAAAGACGTTGAAACTGCAAGCTGGCCCATTGGTGTGCATGCTGATAATGCAAAGGACAATGTGCTGCTCCGTTCAGGATTGATGCTTAGCGGTGCATCAGAAACAGATAAGACAAGGGCGGGATTAGACAGCAGTAATAATGGCATCATCACCTCGTATGAAGCGATGAACCTGGATTTAAAAGGAACCAATCTCGTTGTACTCAGTGCCTGCGAAACTGGCCTTGGTGAAATAAAAGCCGGTGAAGGTGTGTATGGTTTACAAAGGGCTTTCCTGGTGGCCGGTGCTGAGGCCATAGTAATGAGCCTTTGGAAAGTGGACGATGCGGCCACCCAATTGCTGATGAATAATTTTTACACCAACATGATGAAAACCGGTGACAAGCAAAAAGCATTCAAGCAGGCGCAGCAGCAACTAATGGTAAAGTTCAAAGAACCTTACTACTGGGGTGCTTTTGTAATGATGGAAAACTGATTTCCTTATTTGCAATTCACCAGGTCAAATTCATACTCAGTATCTGCCCACTTATTGGTTTCATAATTTTTTGCATTAAAAACAATATGGAGTTTTTCTTTGCCAGTCTTGTTATCAATGGTCCAGGGTTTGCTGGTCCAT
>JANNCC010000291.1:0-4207 GCA_031386125.1 Chitinophagaceae bacterium | reverse complement strand
CAATCAATAGAAAACTATACCAGTTATATCGCCAATACAGACGTTGGGCGAACATTGCTACCACCCCGAAATATAGCCAGTTTTTCTATGTTCACAATCTTTAGGCATTGCTTCTTCACCATCAAATGTTTCAGGGTATTTGTCGGGCAATCCTTTCTTTTCAGCAGCAAAGTGATAAAGTATTTTATCCAACTTATTGCACTTAAACTTTGTAACCTTCCTCATAATGTCTGTATAATCATTACTGCCTATACATATTTCTTCCTCATACCCTTCAAGGTAGCTGCAATCGGTACAGGCTTTTTTGTTTTCAGGATTTAAGTAACACCATTTTTCATGCTTAACCATTGCGTGTTTGACAAACAATTTATTTTTGCAGTGTTCGCATTGGTAAGTCATTAGTTCTTTTATTATCATAGTTTGACATTTTTAAAAATTAACCGCAACGTCGCCCAACAACCGTATTGCTTCTATTGGGGCAGACGAATAAATGCTGGTCATTCTGTTCGCTATTGAACTGTTGGTTAAGGGCTGAACGATATAGCCCTGAATATCCCAACAGCAGCAATACGAACCCGTTGGCAGCAACCCTAACAGACATCATATATGGCATCATCATTCGACTCTCCAAAGGTTTTCATTTCTTATAGCTGGAAGCCTATTGCTAACAAACAGAAGACAATTGCCTTAGCAGAACGCTTAGAAAGTGAAGGTGTGAATGTAATATTAGATGAATGGAATTTGGCAGAAGGCCAAGACAAGTACCAGTTTATGGAGCAAATGGTAAATGACCCTGAAGTAAAAAGAGTACTAATAATTTGCAATAAGGAATACTCAGATAAAGCCAATAGTAAAAAAGGTGGGGTTGGGATTGAAAGTTTGATTATATCTGATGAAGTCTACAGTAAGGTTGACCAGAAAAAATTTATTCCAGTAATATTTGAAAGAGATGCCGAAGGAAAAGAATATGTGCCAACGTTTATTAAGTCAAGAATTTATATTGACTTAAGTAACGACGAAATCTTCGAAGAAGAGTATGAAAAGTTAATGAGGAATTTATTTGATAAACCAGCAAGTAAAAAACCACCAAGAGGCAATCCGCCTGCGTATATTACTCAAGAGGATTCAACTTATTTGAGAACTTCTCATAAAGTGACTACAATTCATAATGCACTAATCAATGAAAAGAAGAATTATCAAGTTTTCATTGATGACTATTATGAAACGTTTTTACAAGCACTAGTTGACTTTGAAATTCAAACGGAAGACCTACAGACCACTCCAAATATTGATGACGTAATTGTAAATAGATTGGCTGAAATGAAAACTCTTAGAGACGATTATATAAAGTTTCTAGAAGTTATGTGCACTTTCTCATTACAATTCGATTTAGATAAATTCATAGCTTTTTTTGAAAAATTGCTCGAGCTTATAACTCGACAAGAATCTCTTAAGTATCCTGGAAGAACAATTGGAAGTTATATGTCTGACCATTATAAGTTCTTTTTCTACGAATTGTTTCTTTACACATCAACGATTATGATAGAAAAAGAAAGGTATAAGGAGTTAGGCACTTTATTGGATACCGGCTTTATAGTTTTCAGCCAAAAGGCAAATAAAACTGAATCATATAATTTTATAATGTTTAATCATATTGGCGAAGGATTAAATAAACTCAGAAACGAAAGACTTCAATTAAGAAGAATTAGTGTTACTGCAGACTTAATTAAACAACGAGCAGACCACCCAAAGTATAACTTTGAAAAACTAAAAGAAGTAGACGCCTTATTGTATTTTATAGGAATAATGCTCAATGAAATTAAAGATAATTGGTATTGGCATCGTTGGTTTCCTCATACTACAGCCTATCATTTGTACAATGTGACCATACTTGATAAAATGATTTCTAAACGGTACTTTGAGAAAATGAAATTTATCTTCAATGTAACCTCAGTTGAAGAATTAAAAGCTAAAATTGATAAGATAATTGAAATTCAAGCAGACAAATTACAACGATGGGACTATGAGTTTCCACAAATAAATCAAGTGTTTAATTTTGAAAAAATTGGAACATTTAGCTAAAAGGGCAGCTGCCAACAAAAGTATTTGCAAAAGCAGGGCTTGATATTGTAACATCAACTATGTGCAGGCATCAGCAGCAGTTCGGGCTCGACGTTCAATGTTTAGCTTTAGTTCTTAACTTCAACAACATATTTTCAATTGAGCAGCGGTTCCGGGCTGGACGTTATAAAATATCCCACCTGCAGTAATACCTGCTCGTACGTCATTTTGGACAGCCTGTAATTTCACACATATAAATATTTGCAGCAATAGCTTGGAAATAATTGCACGGGCTTAAAATACCCAATACAGGGTATGGTTAAAAAAAATAGTTTCTTTATTTTCATACTTATTTTAAAACAATTTTCAATGAATAATAATAAAAAATTAAACGTATTTTTTTGTTCATTTTTTTATACTATACTGCTGTGCTTTTGCATGGTAGCCCAGTTGAATGCACAGCCACCAGCAATTAACAAAGGTTTTGGTTTCTCAGTTGATTCTTCCAAAGAAGGCATAATCGTTATTAAGTACGTAATGAAAACAAGCCCCGCCGAAAATGCAGGGTTAAAAACCGGAGATTTAGTAATTAGTGTAAATAATAAAAAAATAAAAAACTATTCTGCCGAACAATTTTTAGATTATCTGATAATTCAGCCTGATAATGATAATACATTTGAAATAAAATCAAAAGCAGCTTTAAAAACAGTGAAAATAAATAAGATGGCGGTTACTTCTTTTTATGATAAATGTTTGAGTGGAGATTGCCAAAATGGATTTGGGAAAAAAAATATGAAAAATGGCTCTTATTACGAAGGGAATTTTTTAAACGGCAAACAACATGGTAAAGGGAAACTTGAAAAAACTGATGGAGGTGTATATGAAGGTGAATTTAAAGATGATAAAGCTTTTGGCCAAGGAAAAATAAAGACATGGGAAGGCAATGTATTTGAAGGAATATGGGATGAAAACCCTAAGACCGGTAAAGGTGTATTTCTATTTGCTAATGGCAACAAATATGATGGCGAAATACGGGATGGCCTGCGTAATGGATATGGCATTCTTTCAATGATAAACGGCAGTGTTTACGACGGAAACTTTGTAAATGACAGAGCTACGGGTAAAGGCGTTTTTATTTATCCCAACGGAAAAAAATATACAGGAGACTTTGTAAACAGCAAAAAAGAAGGACACGGTGTTATTACCTGGCCCAACGGAGATAAATATACCGGCGAATTTAAAAATGATTCCACCCATGGTGCAGGCGAAATGTTTACTTTCAGTACCCAAAAAACGATAAAATATGATTTGGTGAACGGCATCATGCAGCCGGTAGTAAATGGAAATGATAACGGCAATGCTGAAAATCAAAAAGATGAAATGATTGTTAAATACAATGATGACTTTACAACAAAAAAATATTGGCAGAGTTTCGATGAGACGTTTACAAAAATTGCTGATGGAAAATTAACAATAGCTTCAATAGCCGGCAAAACTATAGACCCATATTACCGACCATTTGTAAGAGCTACAGATTTTTCTGTTAGTGTGGAAGCAACTCATATAAGCGGAATAGATAACAATGCGTTTGGCTTTTTTATTCGTAGTGCAGACGCAACTGAAAAAGAGCACAAAGAGCTGATTCTTGGAATTTCTGCGGGTGGCAGATATAGCATTAATTATGGGGATAAAACTTTAGTAGATTGGAAAATTAACGATAACATAAAGAAAAATAATGGCACAAATACTTTAATGATAAAAAGAATCGGAAATACATATAGTCTGTATATTAACAATGTACTTGTTGAGACTTTTAATAACCTGTTTACATTCGAATATTTTGATGTGGGGATGATGACAGTGGATAAGCAAACAGTAGAATTTGATAACTTAATTATAAAAGCAAAATAGTTTCCTATCTTTCTTCTTTGAATGTTTAGGGTTTTCCTTTTTTAAAAGACCAACGCCAAGATGCCAATCAGCATATTTTAAGCAGGAGAAAAACGAACGTACAACATGAACTGTGTAAAAAACAAATATTTTTTTACCTTTCTATGGTTTAGCTGAACAGTAATTGGGTTGATATAAGCTGTTGTTTTTTATCCCGATAGTCATCGGGACAAAGATTTGTTTCAAAAGCTTGCTG
>JANNCC010000205.1:0-19447 GCA_031386125.1 Chitinophagaceae bacterium | reverse complement strand
CTTGGAACGGATAGCTACAGTAGTAACTGGCAATTAAATATCACCAAAGAAATGGAAGCAATTCAACAGCACTTTCCGCATATACCTGTTGAAATGATTTTGCAATGGGGAACAAGTAATGGAGCTAAGGCTTTGGAGATGGATTCTTTGTTGGGGAGTTTTGAGAAGGGGAAGAAGCCGGGAGTGGTACTTATACAAACGGGGCTTACAAATTCATCCAGATTGCAATAATCAATCATCCGATATTTTATGCATAATAATTGGAGAAGGGATTGTTTGACCTTCCCAAATTTTAGGCTTGGGTAGCGGGTACATCACTCTTTCCTGCGGCCTGTGTGTAGTCCATTTCATTAAAGTGGCTGTAGAATCTAAAATTTCAGCTTCTACTCTGAAATCCCTTTCCCGGGTAAAGTCATGAAACCATAAAAGAAAATTTTTATCATTCATAACCATGCCAAAAATACCATGTGGAAAAGAGGGTTTGGTTGACGAATTGAGGAAACTGCTTTCCAATAAAATCCCATTTTCTACATACCTGTGCCAGCCAAAAATTTTAGGGCCAAACATATCAGTTGTAACATGACTTTGCCATAAAGTATCAATATTAAATAACTGTATTGTAAAAGTGTCTTTACAGTTTGTCCATTGCCATGTGCCTGTAAGCATTTTCCCTGGAGAAACAGGTTTATCCAGACTTTGTCCATTCAAATAGTTGAATGCATGTAAAACATAAATGAGACAAAAAATATATTTATATTTATTTAGCATGGCAAATTTATTGATGAGCCATAAGCACTCAGACCTTTTACATCCCATTCGTTAAAACCAGGGCTTTCAAATTCATCAAGATTACAGTAAACGTTAATCTGATATTTTATGCAAAATAATTGGTGATGGTATTGTTTGTCCACTCCAAATTTTCGGTTTTGGTGGTGGATATAAAACTCTTTCTTGAGGGCGATAGGTAACCCATTTCATCCGGGTACCAGAAGAATCTAAAAAATTAATATCAATCCAGAAATCTCTGCCACGGGTAATATCATGAAACATGATTAAACATTCTTTGTTGTTTCTTATTCCACCAAAAATACCTTTTGAGAATGGGGCTTGAGGTAATGAGTCGGGAAAGCTAGTTTCCACAAGAATTCCATTTTCAACATACCGATGCCAGCCATATATTTTAGGTCCAAAAACATCGTTATTGAAATTACTTTTCCAGGCAGTATCAATCCGAAATAACTGAATGGTAAATGTATCCCTACAATTTGTCCACTGCCAGGTACCCGGAAGTATTTTCCCGGGAGAGATTAGGGTATCAGTTGTCTGGCCATTTAATTTGCTAAATGAGAATAAAACAAAAATCAGGCAACACAAATATTTGCACTTATCTAGCATGGTAAATTAATTGATGAACCATAAGCGTTTAACCCCTTTACTTTCCAATTATCAAAATTATTGCCGTCGCTAGACAATAACTTTAAACCCATATTTTCATTTCCTATCATTCTTAGAAATCCGGCTTCGTTTCCATCATGTGAGCCTGATTCTGAAATATAATTATTTGCATATGTTCCCCACTGAAAATCATTAAATGAAGCATCATCTTGTAAATGGGCATCTCCATATTGCAAAAAAGCCTGAACATTATTAACCTCCAATACATAGCTACCCGTTTGGGTTGTTATAGCATATGTAAAGCCCTGAGCTGCATTTCCATCTTTATAAATCTTGTAAAGGGTTCGTACATCTGCTGGCGAAAAAATAGACATCCCTCCACTAAAATGACTGTGAAATATACCATAGATTGGATTATTCAGTGAAAAGTCAGGCATATATGGAGCTCCTAAGTTTCCTTGAACTGAATTTATACCCACGTTAGTAAAGGGAGGATTGGGAGTAAGAAAGTAGCCAAATTCAAAACTGCTATCTGTGGCTGTATGTAAACCTGTCATGAGGGTTTTAAAAATAGTAGCATTCTCTAAAGAATCAGCTTTGGCACATGGGTAATTTGTCGAATCGGGCGGATTGCCGTTGCCATTACCACCACCCCCGCCGCCGCCACCTTCTTCAACTCCTTGGCTACAATCCTGAAATAAAAACACTTCACTTACTAAAACACCATTTACATAAGTTTGCCAGTACCAATCAACACATGACTCAGTTCTGCCAGCCAGTTGCCCTCTTCCACCCGGGTTTCTTTTTTCATATACTTATACGCCGAAGGAGTTCCGTTATTGATATCAATTTCATAAATATAATAACCAGAAAGGTTTTTTTTTACTAAAGCACCGTTATAACCCTGAAGATTATTATTTACCAACCCTAATGCTAATGAATTTAACTTATTGTTGTTACCGGAAGTTACATCAATTTCCAAAGTACTGGTGCCAACTAACCGCCCGTTCGCATTTTGAGTAACATAAAGACAGGTATATGTATTTGTTGAGACCCGGCTATAACTATTACTCTCTTTCTTTATCCTGAAAGCAGTTTGCTTTTCTTTAAAAACCGGAGAAACGCTTGTTGAAAAATCTGTCCAGTCAATATTATTCTTCAGATTTTCAATAGTAACTTTTGCTGCATCGCCAACCCTTGTTTTTTTGGCATCCATAAAAGCTATCACTTTATCCTTTAAAGTTGCACTTTTTGTATTCAGTTTCTCTGAACTATTCTTTTGACAAGAGATAATAAGAATACTTAACAACAAACTGCCTGCTATAATTTTTTTACTCATAAAACTTGTTTTAGATGTAGTAAAAAGGAAATATGTTTCAATATATCCCCCCCTTGCCATAAAAACAATGATTCTTTGCTGAAATTCCAATATTTTTTCCCAACTAAGTGTTTACCCTAATATCTCCCTCAGCACCGGCAAACTCTTCATCATTCCAAAATCAGGTATGTGCAACGCATAATACGTTTCATATACATACAATAGGTTCCGGCGAAAATCATGATTAAGTTTAATGTCTTCCAGTTCTTCCAGCTGCATCACTTTTAATAATTGAGCAGTAACAGCAGCCTGTTTATCTTCCAGGAAATGCGGATGGCGGGGTTGTACGGCAACAAAACTTCCTTCCTGTAAATCGAGGTAAGGATTTTCTTCGCTGTAATTATCAGTAATCCTAAAACCAAAATGGAAAGGAAGATGCAAGGCAAAAAATAAAGGAAGGTTCGCCATTTCTCCACCACTGCTTTCATCCAGTTTCATAAAAATGTCTTCGGTAAAATGAAAAAGGTCGGGATTGCATTCGGGTTGTTTCAAACATTTGGTCAGCAACTCCACCATAAATAATGCCACTGCATTCTTTGGCACATCGGATAAAATATACTGGTATAAATAACTCCACCTAAATTCTTTAATCCGGTTCAGGTGTTTTAGTTCGTTATGATAAACCACTAAATCCAAAATAGCAGAAGGCTGAAATAAACTGGCTTTACCAGTTCCCTTTTTTGTGGATGTTCTTACACCATTCACCAGGTAAGTTTGTACACCAAACAATTCAGTGAAAATGGTAACAATGATACTCGTTTCCCCATACTTCACTGTCCGCAGAACAATGCCTTTTGTTTTATGAAGTTTGTCCGGCATTTCTATTTGCTGATGAAGAAAATTTTTGTTGCCATTCTCTCCTTCTTTCCATCATCAGTTACCAGCACCAGGTAAACACCACTGGAAATCCGTTGTCCTTTATAATTTCTTCCATCCCACACTGCCTGCCCACCCAATGCCCTTGTCTGGTACACTAGTCGTCCGTCCAATTCAGTAATTTTTACAATCGCATTATTCACCAATCCTCTTATGCTGATAGTACCTGTGTATCCGGGCGGCACCGGATTCGGAAACACCAATACATCTTCGTTTGTTTCTCCTCCTTCTGTTGCCGTACTTCTGAATGAACAAATTCCCTTTGATGTAGCAAGATATACTTCACCGGTTTTACCATCAATCGTTATTTTCTTCACATCGCTGCTTAGCAACGGACTGTTGTCTTCTGTAAACTGATAAATAACTTTTTCGCCGCTGGCACTGATAAGAAATACTCCACTCTTTGTAGCTACCCATTTTCTGTCGGCACCATCTACAGCTATGCTCCGCACTTCCTGCCCTTTGAATAAATAACCGGCAAAATTTCCATTGGGTACGATGGGCAATATCGCTTCACAACCTGATGATGTAAAAACCTCTGAGGAGCATTGTATCACCGCAATACCATCGGTGGTTCCCACCCAAATGAATCCGCTTTTATCTTTTGCCACACACACTACTGCACCATTTGGCAAATTTCCACCGCCTGCTCCGGCGTTATATCGTCTCCATTTGTCATCATTGGTATTATCAACTGATGCGCCATGATCATAACAGATCAATCCATTGCCCAGCGGGGACACTATCCATTTATAATTGTTATCATCAATGATAATTTGGGACAGGGCATTAGCAAACAAAACATACGGTAGCGAAAAACTTTTCCAGTTGCCATCGCTTTTGCGAACCCTTAATGGCTGCGAAGAACCGAAATTGGAAATCCATAAATTATTATCCTGGTCAAATGCCAAACCAGCTACCCGGTAACTCGTTGGATCACCAACAGTAGCCCCGAGATTATTTTGTTTAAAAATTTCAAATACAGGGCCGGGCTTCACATGCAGCAACCCGCCGCCATACGAGCCTGCCCAAATGGTTTCATCTCTTTTATCAATCGCAATGGTTACATAGTCCAGCAAGGAATCTATTGGTGCATACCGGTACCGGTTGATATTATTCCAGTTCCCTTCTTTAAAAGTATAAATGCCATCACCGTTGTACAGGTAATTCCAGTTATCGTTTACTGAGCCGGCAGTAGCATAGAATGTATTATTATAAACAAGCATCTCGCCACTTGCTGTTGCCTGCGGCGAATTAAGAATGTACTGCTGGTAAGTAAGCGTAGCACCAAAATGCGACAAACAAGCAAACTGGTCAGCCACCCATGGATCATTATTAACTAAAATGGCTTTGCGGGGAAATGACACAGCACCCACATTAGCCAATGTTCGGAAAACAGTTCCATCCGCATTCAGCATTATTACTCTGCTGATACCATTTAATTGTCTTTCACATAACTGGATTTTATTTTCTGTTGTGTTGCTGCTGATAAAAGGCCAGGCATCTGTGTATAGCAAAGTCCAGTTAGTCCCGGTTTGCACAAACAGTGAATCGTTTTTCTGTACTATCACTTTGTTTTGTACAGTCAGCACATTTTTGCAAGCCCCTGCAGATAAACCATTGCCCCCCCCTACTGTTTGCCAGTTGGTATAGTTAGCAAGATTGGTGGCGGTCATAGAAGCTTTCTTCAATCCTTCATCCGTAGCTGCATAAAAGAAAGTGCCATCGCTGGTAAAGCCATTTACTTTTACCTGGTTACCACCGTTGCCGATAAACCAGGAGTCTTTTACTTCGTAGCGGTCGCCATCAATTACAATAACGCCTAAGCCGGTGGAGAGATAATAATTTTTTGCCAGCGGATAAATATTATAGATTTTTTTATCCCCGATAATAGCAGATCGTTTTATATCCGGCACATTGTAAATATCGTTTCTGTAAATAATATCAATATTGCTGTTCGTGTAAGCAATGAATAATTTTTTATTTACTTCATCATACTTTATTGCACTTACTCCTGTTTCATTCAACCCGGTCACCCGGCTGAATCTCTCAATTACATTATCAGCAACGTTTACAGAAAACAAACTGTACGGTGTGGCACAATATACTTTGCCATCTCCAGCTGTTATATCAATAGCACTGTTATAGGGCAGGTGTTCCCGCCATTGGCCAATGGGTGGTATCGGATCCTGGGCTACCGTTTTAAGGGCTGCAAAAAAAAATATTATTAAAAAACTATTCCTCACCCCTCAAAAGTATCACAAACGGAAATCCCCCTATTGGGCTTTTTTGCTTTTCTTTGCCCACACACCATTTATAACTCCTTATGTGGCAAAGCCTCGGAAGGTTTATTCTCAAATACCGCCTGCCTTTGTTGCTTGTTCTGGCAGCATTGACCAGTTTTATGGCCTGGCAAGCCAGCAAAGTGGAGTTGAGTTATGATTTTTCAAGGGCCATTCCCATTAATAATCCCAAATACAAAGCCTATCAGGAGTTTCGGAAAAAATTTGGGGAAGATGGCAACCTGCTTGTCATCGGCATACAAACCGATAAACTCTTCCAGGAAAAAGTTTTCAATTCGTATGCAGCCCTGCAACGAAATCTGAAAAAAGTAACAGGTGTGGATGATGTTATAGGAGTTCCTTCTGCCATTAATTTGATAAAAGTGACGGAGACAGAAAAACTGAGAGCCGATACTATTTTCCCTGAAAGGACAATGACACAGCCGGAGATCGACAGTGCCGCTGCTATTTTTTTAAATCTTCCTTTTTATCAGCATCTTTTGTACAACCCGGGTACCAAAGCATGGCTGATGGGTGTCCGCATTGATAAAGACCTGATGGCCTCCAAAGGCCGGATGGATATTGTAAAGACCATCAATAGCCTCGCAGATGAATTTGGCAAAGCCAATAACCTGATTGTTTACCATAGTGGGCTGCCGCATATTCGTACCATGCTTTCTATGAGGATTGTAAATGAAATGAAGATGTTTATTCTGGCATCTATTTTACTTTCTGCACTTATCCTGTTACTTTTTTTCCGTTCGTTGAGTGCCATGCTGCTCTCTTTATCGGTCGTTATGCTTGGCGTTATCTGGAGCTTTGCCACCATTGAAATGCTGGGATATAAAATATCCATCCTGAATGCACTAATACCACCTTTGATAGTGGTGATTGGCATCCCTAACTGTATTTATTTTCTTAATAAATTTCATACCGCTTACAATGAAACCGGCGACAAGAAAAAATCATTAGTGATGATGGTGGATCGGATGGGCATCGTTACCCTGTTTTGCAATCTTGCTGCCGCCATTGGGTTTGCAGTATTTGCATTGACGCAAAGCCAGATACTGAAAGAATTTGGTTTTGTTGCGGGCATCAACATTATTGTACTATTTTTTATTTCATTGATATTAATTCCAGCTGTACTGAGTTTTCTGCCGGCACCGAAAACCCGGCATACAAAATATTTGCAAAATCCCGGATTGAACCGCTGGCTCGACAGGTTAGAGAGATGGTCACTCAATCATCGAAAACTGATTTATGTAGTAACAACCTGTATTGTAGCCGTGTCAATCGTTGGGGCTACAAGATTAAAATCACTGAGCTTCATAGTTGATGACCTTCCTAAAGAAGATAAAATTTACACTGATCTCCGTTTTTTTGAAAATAATTTTAAAGGTGTTATGCCGCTGGAGATAGTAGTTGATACAAAAAAGAAATATGGTGTGAGCCGTAATCTTAATAATCTTGAACGAATTGATTCGTTGTCGCAATTCCTTGCGGCTATACCAAACATTGCAAAGCCATTAAGCATCGTGGAAGGATTAAAATTTGCAAAGCAGGCATTCTTTGAGGGTGATAGCAATAACTACACTATGCCAACACAGAACGATCTGCCAGCCTTATCGCAATACCTGAATTTTAAAGGGGATTCGGGTAATGCAAAAAATTCCTTTGCCAAGTTGGTTACCACATTTATGGATAGTGCCAAACAGCAGGCTCGCATCAGCGTAAGCATGGCCGATGTGGGAAGTAAACGGCTGCCTGAAATTTTAGACAGCATTACTACGAGGGCCAATGAGCTTTTTGCCAAAGAAAAATATGATGTGCTGCTTACCGGCACCAGCGTCACTTTTCTTGAAGGCAGCAAGTATATTCTCAATGGGTTAAAGGATAGTATTCTTTGGGCCTTTTTATTCATTGCACTTTGTATGCTATATCTTTTCAGGTCGGCCCGGATACTGCTTTGTTCCCTCATTCCCAACATTATACCCCTGCTGATTACTGCGGGCATCATGGGCTGGGCTGGCATTCCCTTGAAGCCCTCCACGGTGCTGGTTTTTAGTGTGGCCCTGGGTATTGCTATTGACGTAACTATCCGTTTCTTAGTGAATTACAAGCAGGAATTACCCCATAATAATTTTGATATTAAACAAACGGTGATAGAAACTATTCACAGCACCGGCATCAGCATCATCTATACTTCGCTGGTTTTGATAGCCGGGTTTGTCATTTTCTGCTTTAGCGGCTTCGACGGCACCAAAGCTCTGGGCTGGCTTACCTCCCTGACACTCATTACCGCAACGTTTACCAACCTTGTTCTGTTGCCTGCTATTTTAATTTCGGTAATCCGGGTGAAGAAATAGACGATTTCACTATTTTTACCGAATAAACCTAAGCCTGCTGATTACCAAAAAACTAAGCAGCAATTGGTTTGATAAAATTGTCCTTTAAAAGGGCGGGATTAAGGCTGATATGTTGTCTAAAAGGCTATTTTTCAAAAACCGGATGTTTTTTGGAATTTTGTGTTAAAGGTTCTTTAATTTCAAGCCCTCTTTAAGAGAGGGTTTTGATTTCAATTATATACTAAAAACTAAATGCTCATGAGAAAATTGTTTTTACTCCTTTGGGGAGTTGTGTTTTTCGCCGCTCAGGCAATGGCACAACGCATTATCACCGGTAAGGTTACCGATGAAAAAGGCAACCCCGTTTCTAATGTATCTGTGCTGGTAAGAGGTACCACCACCGGAACTACTACCAAAGCTGATGGTACTTATTCATTAGAAGTACCTGCTAATGCCAAAGCATTAGTTTTTTCTTCCGTGGATATGAGTCCGGTAGAAGCTCCTATTGGTACCGGCTCACAACTTAATGCCACTTTAAAAAATGAAGACAAAACAATGTCGGAGGTAGTGGTGACTGCATTTGGTATTAAAAAAGATAAAAAAACATTGGGTTATGGTGTCTCTCAGATATCAGGTACTGAACTTACACAGGCACATACTACCAATGTCACTAATGCATTGGCATCTAAAATACCTGGTGTAAGAATCAACGGCAGTGGTGGTTCCTTTACCAGTTCCAGCATTCTTATCCGTGGCTTCACCACATTTACAGGTTCTAACCAGCCTTTGTTTGTGGTAGATGGAATTCCTATTGATAATAGCGGAGGGGGTAGCCCACTTCAGGCCGGGCCTTCAGTATCAAGCCGGGCCATTGACCTGAACTCAGATGATATTGAAACTATGAGTGTGCTGAAAGGTGCCTCTGCGGCTGTATTGTATGGCTCAAGAGCTGCCAATGGTGTAATATTGATTACCACCAAAAAAGGTAAGCTCGGTCAGAAAAGTTCCATACAGTATTCTACCAATTACCAGATAGAATCTGTGAACCGTTTACCTGACTACCAAAATGAATATGCACAAGGGAATAATGGTGTCTTTTCTCCAGTTGCACAAACATCATGGGGTCCTCGCATTACCGGACAAACAGTTACCAATGCCTACAATCCTGCCACCAATACTAACACCAGGACTGAAGTATTACAGGCATATCCAAACAATGTAACAGATATATTCCGTCATGGTATGAACTGGCAAAACAATATTGCTTTTTCTGGTGGGTCAGATAAAAACACTTTCCGTTTTTCTTATGGCTATTTGAAAAATAAAGGCGTGATTGAAAATAATGAACTGACCCGTCATAATTTCTCTCTTAATACAAGTTCTAAAGTTAATAACTACCTGACTGTTTCTGTTGGAGCCACCTACTCAAGCAATGCTTCCCGCAGAACTCAACAGGGTAACCAGTTAAGCAACCCTGTTTTCCGTGCATATTTTACACCCCGCAGTTATAACCTGACTGGCCTTGCATGGGAAGATGTTTTAGGAAATCAGCTCTATCCGCTGGGAGAAGATAATCCTTACTGGACAATAAAAAACAACCGCTACCGTGATGAGATTAACAGGTTTATCGGAAACGTTACATTTAATTTCAAACTGACTAAATGGTTGCAGGCAGATTACAAAGTGGGTACAGACGTTTACTCTACTTTCCGTCATGCATACGACCAGATAGGTGCCCGTGGGGGTGCCAACACTGGTGCAAACGCAGTAGGTGGTATCCGTGAAGTAAGAAATCAATACCGCAGTATCAACTCCAATGGATATTTAACAGCTACTAAAAGAATTAAAAGCTGGAGTGGAACACTTATTGCCGGAACAGAGTTTCAGCAAATCTACAGTGCGGCTGCACAGTTAGATGGCAAAAATATTATTGTGAGAGATTTTGAACAATTGAGCAATACAACCACTTACAGCCCTGCCCCTTCAAACGGTTCATCAAAAACAAGATTGCTTGGCCTGTATGGCGACCTTTCAGTAAGCTATAAAAGCATTTTTTCTATAAATGCCACGTTGAGAAATGACTGGTCATCTACTTTTAAAATTGGTAACAACTCCTATCTCTATAATGGTATTGGAGGCTCTCTTAATATCACTGAACTGTTCCCCAAATTGAAAAGTAAAATTATTGAAAGCATTAAAATCAGGGGCAACGTTGCCACTGTTGGTAAGGCAGGCGACTTTGTTTACTCTACCGATAGTTATTATGGTGTCGCGGCTTCTGCTGATGGCTTCGGGCCTTCTATTGCTTTCCCTTTTAATGGAATACAGGGATACACTTTTGGTAATAGTGCAGGTAATGCTTTGCTTGGGCCTGAGTTTACACAAAATAAAGAAATTGCAGCAGAGCTATCCTTTGTAAAAGGCCGTGTAACAATTGAAGTTACCCGTTACAAGCAAAAATCAAGAAATCTGATTTTTGCCGTCCCGGTTTCTGCCACTTCTGGCATTACTTCTGTTGTTAGAAATTCCGGAAACCTTACTAATAATGGTGTTGAACTGGGGGTCAATCTTATTCCGATCAAAACAAAATCTCTTACCTGGTCTGTTAATCTTGCATATACACAGTTTAAAGCTATTGTTGATAAGCTGGAAAATGGAGTTGCTAATATCTTCCTTGGTGGCTTTACAACACCTAATGTACGCCTTGTTGCCGGCGAAGAATATGGGCAGTTATATGGTAATGCGTATGTAAGAGACCCCAACAAAGGAAATAAAATTGTGGTAGGTGCAAATGGTCTGCCATTTGTTACAACAGGCGTTCAAAAGATTGGAAATCCTAATCCGAAATATACACTGGGGATTACCAACACTGTCAACTGGAAAGCAATTGCATTCACATTCCTGATGGAAATCAGGGAAGGTGGCGATCAGTACAGCCGGAACATTGCTGACTTACAGCGTAATGGTGTTGTAATTGAAACCGCTAAATTCCCCAGGTATGATGCAGCCGGCGTATTACAGACGCCTTATATTTTTGATGCAGTTTATGCCAACGGACAGCCGAATACGACTTACATTTCAGCGCAGAATTATTTTGGCAACAGTGGTAAATACGCCGCAGCCGAAGGTTTCATTTATAAAACAAGCTGGTTCCGCATAAGAGAAGCAGCAGTAACTTATACATTGCCAACAGCTTTCTTAAGCAAGACACCTTTTGGCAGTGCTTCGCTGAGTGTGTTTGGCCGCAATCTTTTCCTGAATGCTCCTTTCTATCCTCACCTTGACCCAGAGCAAAATGCGTTAGGAGTGAGCAGTGCACAGGGTTTAGAATTTAACGCTTTACCTCAAACCCGTACCATCGGAATAGGATTAAACCTCAGCTTTTAATTAAAAAAAATAATGATTATGAAACTCAGCTATTTTAAACTACTCATGCTTTTTACAGGGATTGTCGCAATCAGTTCCTGCAAAAAAACATTTGATATTAATAATGATCCTGATCGTCTTCCTGCCACTAACAATCCCATACCCCAGTTGCTTACATCAGCACAGGTGAACCTCGGTTTTGAAGGTGGTAGTGACTTGTTCAGGTATGCTACTGTTATCATGCAACAGATGTCGGGGTTAGCTTCTCAACCCAACCAGACTTACGAATATTACCGTTATAATATTACCGGAAGCGACCAGAATAATTTATGGTCTAGCATTTTTGCCACTACTCTAAGTGACCTGGAGTTTATCATTCAAAGAGGATCAGCCAGTCCTTACTATACAGGTATTGCAAAAATTCTGAAAGCATACGAATACTCATTAGTGGTCGATGTGTGGGGTAAGGTTCCTTATTCACAGACACAACTGCTTACCGGGAATACGCAACCGGCGTATGATGATGATGCGACCATTTATCCTAAACTTATCCAATTGCTGACTGATGCGGTAAATGAGCTGAATGCTGCAACCAGCCTTTTAACCCCTGGCACCAATTCAGTTATTTATACAGGTACTTATGCTACTATTAAGGCCAATTGGATTAAGCTTGCCAATACTTTAAAACTGCGGTTATTATTGCATTACAGCAAAAAAGACCCTGCTTTTTGTGTAGCGCAGATAACAACACTGGTAAATACAGCCGGTATTACTTTTATGGCCTCCAATGCTGATAATTTCTCTATGGCTTTTTATGATGTGGCCAATCAGCGTAGCCCAATTTCTGCGTTCGAGGTAAGCCGCCCTAATTATTTGTTTTGCGATTCCAGAATGCTTGGGCTTATGACAGGTAAAGGTGATCCACGCAGACCTTACTATTTTACATCTTTCCCTTATACCGGAATACCTCTTCCAATAACCGTAATCACATCTGCAGTGACAGCTGCAGGTAATGTGTTACAAATTAACTCTACGACAGGTGCTGCTGTAAATATGGTTGTTGCTGGAACAAATATTCCTCCAAACACAATTGCTACAGCTGTTACCGCAACAACTATTACATTAAGTAATAATGTTACCGGTGCTGGTGTAGCTGCCGGTGCTTCCATAATTGTTGCACCTAATACATTTACCGGGGTATCGGCCGCAGCACCTCCTGTTGCTCCAAATAATAATTACAGCCGCATCCACACTTTTTTACGGGGTGCTGTTAATGCGTCAGGTCCAGCCGCACCTCCATTTGTTTACACAGGTGCTGCACCTCAGCGTATGCTGACATTTGCTGAATATAATTTCATCCGTGCCGAAGCAGCACTGAGAGGTGCACCGGGTAGTGCACAAGCCTTCTTTACCGCAGGTATTACTGCCAGTATGCAGGAAGTTGGTGTTTCTGCAGTTCAAATTGCAGACTACCTGTCTTTAAATGGTACATTAGTTGGTACTGCTGCCCAGCAGATGCAACAAGTCATTGAAGAAAAATATATTGCTTTGTTTGGTGTGTCTGTTGAACCATGGACAGACTGGAGAAGAACCGGCTATCCTGCCCTTTCTATTCCGGTCAATGCCCTCAATGGTGTTACCGCTGTTCCAAGAACACTGTTCTATCCGCAATCAGAGATTGACCTGAACCCGAATAACCCTGGCCAAAAAGCCCCCGGTTTACAGAATAGTGTATTCTGGGATAATTAATATTTTGACCCTTTTATAAAAAAAGCCCCTCGTTTATTACGAGGGGCTTTTTTTATTTCAGCACTTCTGCCAGTTTTTCTTCCAGCCCGGCACCAAATAATCTTTCGCCGACTATTTTTCCTTCGGGGTCAATTAATACATTGTAAGGAATACCGTTGATCCCGTATAAAGCAACAACGGGACTATTCCATTCCATCAGGTCGCTTACATGCTTCCAGGTCAAGTTATCATCCATAATGGCTTTTTGCCATGAATCTTTTTGCCCCGGCCTGTCCAATGAAACACCAAGGATGGTAAAATTTTTTCCCTTGAATTTATTATAGGCTGCTACTACATTGGGGTTTTCTTTGCGGCAGGGGCCGCACCAACTAGCCCAAAAATCAACCAGCACATATTTACCTTTGAATGAACTCAGCTTTACTTCCTTACCTGACGGGTCAGGCAAAGAAAAATCAGGTGCCGGTGTACCAATCCTACCTTTTAAAAGAACTTGCTGCTGTTCTTCCTCTTTTTTCTGTGCATCGAGCTGGTCTTTTATAGAAGTCACCCCTTTGTTGGAAGGAAATTTTGCCGCCAGCTCATCTACTATTTTTTTTACGGCTTCATTACTGAGCGGTGTTAATTTGTAATTGGAATTATTAGCCGTAGTTTGATAGTAGCCCAGTTCAAACATCGTTAATGCCGGGTTATTGGATTTTTTTATCAAGGTATCCAGCATCGTTATTGCCCCTGCAGCGAGTACCTTTTGTTCAGTTTTTAAGGTAAGCAATAGACTATCCGAAGTACCGGTTCTTTGCAGGCTATCAATCATACGGTCTTTGAAGAAAATTGCCTGTAACTGGCTGTTGAAAGCAAACATAAAATCTTTCATCTGGTTGCTGGCTTCAGAACCTTTCACTTCATACTTATCCGGAAATTCTTTATTGTCATTGCTGAATGTAACATTCACTGTTACTTTCTTTACATCGTTAATAACAGCAGCAAACGGGTAATTACTTTTATCAAGCCGGAGGTTAAAGACACTGGATTCGGTGGCATCACCTTTTAATGAGTACTTACCGTCTTTTCCAACTGAAGCAGAGTCTACCAGTATAGCCTGCATAGTAGCCATGGGTAACTGCTCCAGGTAAATCATTTTAGCGGAGTTATTAGTAATCGTCCCGCTTACTTCAAATGTCTTTTCTGTTGATTTGCCTTTGCAGGAAGCCAACAATACTGTAACAACTGCTACGGATAAGATTCTTTTCATGTGTCTGTATATTAATAATTATTATTTTAATTTTTCCAGCAATAGTTCGTTGGTGACTTTTGGATCTGCTTTCCCTTTCGATTGCTTCATCACTTCACCTACAAATAATGCCAGTAACCCCTTCTTGCCTTTCTTATACTCGGTAACTTTATCAGCAAATTTCTCCAATACACTGTCAATGATCGGTCCAATGGCCGACACATCTGATTGCTGGATAAGGTTTTCTTCCGTCGCAATCTGCTCAGGATTTTTAGCCGGGTCTTTTAGCAGTTGTGAAAATAATTTTGTTGACGCCGCTGAGAAACTGACTTTACCAGTATCCACTAATTTAATTACTGCTGCCAGTTGCTCCGGGTTAACAGGAAATGCCTCTATCTCTTTATTGTTTTCATTCAGCCATGATTTAACAGGCCCGAGCATCCAGTTGGTAGCTGCCTTGTAAAACCTCACCCCCCTCCCCTCCCCACTTCTTGGAGAGGGGAGAAAGGAAATGACATTTTCAAAGTAATCTGAAAAAAATTTTTCTTCTGTCAGTACAGCTGCATCGTAGTCGGATAGTTTTAGCTCCGTGGTGTATTTTTGTATTCTTTCCTCCGGCAATGCGGGAATACTCTGCCGGATTCTTTCTATAAATTCATCCTGTAAATGGAAAGGGGTAAGGTCTGGTTCGGCAAAATAGCGGTAGTCATCTGCATCTTCTTTATCCCGGATGGCGGTAGTAGTTCCGTTGCCGGCATCAAAACTTCTTGTTTGCTGAATGATGGTTCCGCCGGTTTCCAATATATCAATCAACCGTTTTGCTTCCACTTCAATAGCTTTCTTCACATTCCGTATAGAGTTAAGGTTTTTGACTTCCACCCGGGTGCCTAATTTTGTATCCCCTTTTTTCCGGACAGAAATATTGGCATCGCAACGAAGGCTGCCTTCTTCCATATTACCATCGCATATTTTTAAATAACGAACCAATTGCCGCACTTCAGTTAAATAAGCAAATGCTTCTTCACTACTTCTGAGGTCAGGTTCGCTTACAATTTCAATTAAAGGAGTGCCTGCCCGGTTATAATCAATACTGGTGTTCTCCTCATCCACATCATGCAGACTTTTTCCAGCATCTTCTTCCATATGAATACGGTTGAGCCGGATATTTTTTTCCCCTGCTAAACCTGCCGAAGAATCCATTTTAATTTTTATAAACCCGCCCACACAGATAGGCGTAGTGTGCTGAGAAACCTGGTAGCCTTTTGGCAAATCAGGATAGAAATAATTTTTGCGGGCAAAATAATTTTGCTTTTCAATGGTGCAATGACAGGCCAGGCCCATTTTAATAGCATACTCAATAGCTTTCCTGTTCATTTTCGGCAGTGTGCCCGGATGGCCTAATGTGATAGGGCTTACATGTGTGTTGGGTTCGGCACCAAAGGCAATACTATCTCCACAAAACAACTTGCTGTGGGTAAGTAGCTGTGCATGCACTTCCAATCCCACTACTATTTCATATTCATTTTGCTCTGCCATAATTGAAAGGCGCAAAAATAGCCCATTTGCGGCAGAGGTTGTTGGGGTGGTCGTTAAAAGCAAATGCCCCTTGTGTTAAAACAAGGGGCATTCCGCACACCAGGGAAAACTATTATAAAATTTTACAGATCGGCTGTTTTTATTTTCCGGGGCATTTTCACTTCTATGTTCTGCGTTTTTCCTGCCCGTTGTAATTTAATCATTACTGAGGTTTTGTCTTTGCTCTCTCTAATCACTTTTACCATATCATCAGTGCTGTTTACAGCTTTACCATCTACTTCAGTCACCAGATCTTCTTCTTTAATGCCGGCTTTTTCAGCATTACTTTCTTCATCCACCTCAATCACTTTCACACCTTTACCATCATCAGTATCCTGAACAGATAAACCAAGTTTGGGACCGCCACCAGACCAGCTCCAGTTCTGACCGGGAGTACGGGGAAGAGTCAAGGCCCTGAGAGACTCCTTGTCAAAATCCATTCCACCCAGATCAACTTTAAAGTTCTGACCCGGTACCCTTGAACCAAAAGCATTTACGCCTTTCCATTTGGTAAGTTCCGCTGTGGCTTTTTGTTCTTTTTTATCCCTGAGATACGTTACTACTACTTTATCGCCTGGTTTATGCTTTTTAATAGTGGCCGACAAATCATCTGCATCTTCTATTTTTACATCCCCCACTTTCGTAATTATATCACCTTCTTTCAAACCAATTTTTTCAGCAGCTCCGTCTTTTGTTACAGAGTTTATTTCTGCGCCGCCATCAACTTTCTCGGTGGTAACACCCAACATAGCCCGGTTGCCATCTTCGTTGAAGAATTTAAAATTGGTATTGTCGTTCTCATTGAAATTCCAGGTGCCGCCAACATTGGGTATGCCGGGCAGAAACTCCATGTTCCTTAGTTTGCCAAGCCTTACACTGATATCTCCGTCTTTGTCTTTGTATTCTTCCAGCGGCTTTCCGTTGATGGTAATTTTGTCGCCTTTTATTTCCACCACTACTTTTTCATCCTTATCACTTTTTCGGGTGATGATTATTTGCTGCATCTCCTTTTTCTCCTTCGCATCTTTATCTACTTTGTCTGCTTTATCATCCTGCGCCAACACCGATACCGGTGTGAGCAGAGCAATTGCAACAATAAAAGCTGCAAATTTTATTACTATTTTTTTCATGTTGATGTTTTTTAAAATTATTTATCTACGTTGAACTTCGTAGGTCAAATATAAAGACATTTTTCGAAATACGAAATGTTTCGGAAATGTTAAAAGCTCCTCATTTTTGAAGGGCACTATTAGTGGATGAGCGGATTGAGAGCTTCATAAGTTTTGGCGGGATGGTCGTCCACCTCCTCTTCACCGACGTATTGCATATTGCATTTCTCTAATACACGGAGTGAAGCTATGTTTTGTGGCATGGCCCTGCCCACTATGCGTTGCAGGTTTAGTTTTTCAAACCCATATTTCAGGCAGGCATAGGCTGCTTCGGTAGCATAGCCCTTGCCCCAGGTCGTTTTCATAAACCGGTAGCCCAGGTCAATTTCATTCCGTTCGGGCCGGGTTTTTAGTCCGCACCATCCGATAAATTCCAGCTCCGGCTTAACATGTACCGCCCAGCGGCCATGATTGTATAAAGCATATTGGGGCAAAATAACCTGCTCCAGCACCTGCTGAGCATGATCGAGGTCTTTGATCGGATCGCCGGTGTAGCGGGTAACATCCGGATCGAGATTGAGTTCATAAATCAATGCTGCATCATGCGGAGTAAAAGTGCGGAGTAACAAACGATTTGTTTCGATAATGATATTCATAACAATTAGCGAACAGTATTTTTACGTAACCACAAAGTGGTATTGTACAGGAATTTTAAATGCCCATATTTGGGGTACTATTATAAACCTTAAAAAGATCTTTTATGCAATATATTGTTGCGGGTATTTGTGTTGTTATTTGCATTGCGGTCATCGTTTTTGGCCTTAAAGTTTTAAAAGAGTCCCGGAAAATGGTGCCTAAAAAACCGGTTGATGATGAGGACGACGACGAACTCCGCCGCCTGCGCCCCTGATGACTATAATAGCTTCTTTACTGCTTCAATTACCTGTTGTAAATTGCCTGCTTCCTGTCCGCCTGCCGTGGCTAATGTTTTTTGACCGCCGCCGCCGCCTTTTATTAATGGGGCAATGTGCTCTTTAATAATTTTTCCGGCATCAAGGCCTTTAACTGCCACCACTGTTTCTGAGATACCAACTGCTACGAATGGCTTGCCACCAAGGTTAACACAAAGCACCGCCACATGATCCCGGAGATGGTTTTTTAAATCAAAACAAAGTTTCTTCAGTGCATCGGGATTGCTTACTTCAATGATGTCGCCGATAAAATTTACTCCATTGATGATTTCATCTTTTTGCAGCAACTCATTTCTAATGCCGACCAATTGCCTTGCTTCCATGGAGTCGACATGCTTTTTTAGTTCGGCATTTTCAGCTTGCAGGTTTTCGATGGCTTTCTGAATATCCTTTGGGCTTTTTAATGCTTCTTTCAATCCGTTGAGCAAACCGAATTGTTCGTTCACATAATCCTCTGCCTGTTTACCGCAAACAGCTTCTACCCGACGAACTCCGGCAGCTACAGCTGATTCGCTGGTCAGTTTAAACAAACCTAATTCACCTGTGGCGCCAACATGGGTGCCGCCGCAAAGTTCTACTGAATAGTTCGGGTCAATAATAACCACCCTTACCACATCACCATATTTTTCTCCAAACAAAGCCATTGCACCAAGTGCTACTGCTTCATCTTTTTTCATTTCTTTAATTACCACCGGCACATTCTCTCTTATCTTTTCGTTTACGATGGCTTCTACGTTGGCAATCTCTTCATCTGTTACTTTGGCAAAATGGGAAAAATCGAAACGAAGATTTTCTTCATGTACCAACGAGCCTTTTTGGGCAACATGATTACCGAGTACTTTTCTTAATGCAGCATGGAGTAAGTGGGTGGCGGAGTGATGCAGTTCAGTGTTCTTTCTTTTGGAAGCATCTACCGTAGCAATGACTTCGCCGGATAAATCATCCGGAATTGATTCGGTAAAATGAATAATGAGGTCATTATCTTTCTTAGTATCAATAATAGTGAATGGTGAATGGTGAATAGTCAATATACCTCTATCCCCAACCTGGCCGCCGCTTTCGGCATAGAATGGTGTTGTATCTAATACTAATTGATAAGCCTCTTTTCCTTTCACTTTTACTTTCCGGTATTTTAAGATTGATGCTTTCGCTTCTAAAGAATCGTAACCTACA
>JANNCC010000375.1:0-10198 GCA_031386125.1 Chitinophagaceae bacterium | reverse complement strand
CACATATGGGGAAAAGTACCCTCTTTATCAGCCGATTTTTTTCACTTAACTTGTTGTAAAATAATACATTTCAGAGGGCAAAGGGATTTTGCTGTCTGATCCGGCTCTTTAATAGTTTTGTTCACCAAACATCGGTTAGATGAAAGAAAACAACCCCTACAGGGAAGATCGGGAACAGCTTCGGGAACTGCTTCAACAATACGAAAATTTCAAAAATGGCCGCAACCACTCATTTATTGAAGAAGATGCCTTTGAAAAAATAATAGATTACTACCAGGAAAAAGAAGACCTGGTGAGGGCTATGGAAGCCGCCGAAATCGCCGGCGAACAGTTTCCTTATTCTTCTATGTTGCTTATTAAAAAGGCAGATATTCTCCTCGCCAACCGTCGTTATCAGGATGCACTGGATATTTTAGATAAAGCTTCCATATTGGATGGCGGCGACATTAGCCTTTACATTTTAAAAACAGATGCTTACCTGGCACTTGACAAACAGGAGAAAGCAGTTGTGCTATTGGAAGAAGCACTGTCATTATTTGGAGGAGAAGAAAAAATTGAACTCTTGTTTGAACTGGCAGATGTGTATGATGATTACGAAGACTTCGACAAAGTATTTGATTGCCTGAAAATGGTGCTGGAGGATGAGCCGAATAACGAAGAGGCATTATACAAAATTTGTTTCTGGACAGATTTTACTGGTCGCAATGAGGAAAGTATCCGACTTCATCAGCAGATTATTGATGAATATCCTTATAATGAACTGGCTTGGTTCAATCTTGGGGCAGCCTACCAAGGATTGAAATTGTATGAGAAATCAATTGATGCGTACCAATATGCAATCACTATTGACGAAAAATTTGATTATGCCTACCGGAACATGGGTGATGCATACATCCGTCTCCGCAAATACAAAGAAGCGATTGAAGTGTTAGAGAAAGTACATGAACTGGCAAAACCCGAAGACGTAATTTTTGAAGCCATTGGTCATTGTTATGACAGGCTTAAAAATTTTGCACAGGCAAGAATTCATTATCGCAAAGCTTCTCATCTACGCATGGATGACAGTAAGTTGTTTTATAAAATTGCCTGCACTTATTTTAACGAAGGCCAATGGCAGAGCTGCATTAAACAATTGGAAACGGCGATGAAGTTCCATAAGCTCCATTCTGAATACAACCTCCTGATGGGAGAGTGTAAAATGCAGCTCGGATTATTTAAAGTTGCGGTTCAGTATTTTTCTAATGTCGTTAGGATCCGTCCCCGCAACAGTGCAGGCTGGGAATCATTGATTCGTTGCCTGTATAAAGCTAAATACTTTGATGAGGCATTGGAACAAACAGAAGCAGCCTTGAAAATTACTGCCGGAAAGCCCTTATTTATTTTTTATAAGGCAGCTGTTTTAATTGTATTGAGCAAAACAAAGGAAGGCATTCTTCAATTGGAAGAAGCGATGAGACAATCTCCTAAACTGCTTAAAAAATTTGTAGAACTCAATCCTGCGATTCTTCAAAATCAACAAGTAGTAGATGTAGTTGCCCGGTTTAAACGGAATAAGTCCATATAGTCGTTAACCTATAACCAGCACATCCGGTAACCAGCACCACTCTGCTGATTCTTCCCTATTTTTGCGGCCATCTGCAAACACATTATTGAACTAAACCCATAAGTATGAATTTTAGTTTGTCGCAAATTCCGGATAGAATAGCAAAGCCCCGTCAATCAGGATTAACCATGGTAATGGACAAAGGTCTGAGTGTGGAAGAGGCAAAGAATTTTATGAGTGCATCACATCCGCATGTGGATATTGTGAAGCTCGGCTTCGGCACATCCTTCGTTACCCCTAACCTGAACGAGAAATTAGAAATATATCGTTCTTATGATATACCAGTTTATTTTGGCGGCACTTTGTTTGAAGCTTTTTTAATCCGTAACCAGTTTGACGACTATATAAATGTGTGTAAGGAATTCGGCATTAGCTATATGGAAGTAAGCGATGGTTCTATCACTATCCCCCATGCAGAAAAATGCGGCTACATAGAAAAGCTCACAAAACATGGAATCGTATTAAGCGAAGTGGGAAGCAAGGATGCCGCCCATATTATTCCTCCTTACAAATGGATTGAATTGATGAAGGCAGAACTGGAAGCCGGTTCCACCTACGTTATTGCGGAAGCAAGAGAAGCCGGTAATGTTGGTATCTATCGTGGCAGTGGAGAAGTGAGGGAAGGCCTGGTACAGGAAATACTAACGCAGATACCTGCTGAGAAAATTATATGGGAAGCTCCACAGAAAGCACAACAATTATATTTTATCGAATTAGTGGGTTGCAATGTCAACCTCGGCAATATTGCGCCATCAGAAGTAATACCGTTGGAAACAATGCGTATCGGTCTTCGTGGTGATACATTTGATTTATACCTTGATAAAAAAGAAAAAGCCTGATGCGGCTATTCGGATTAATTGGTTATCCTCTGTCACATTCTTTTTCCAAAAAATATTTTACGGAAAAGTTTGAAAAGGAAGAGATAACTGAATGCCGCTACGATTTATTTCCCTTAAAAACTGTCGAAGAGTTACCAATTCTGATTCAGAAGCACCCTGAACTGGAGGGCTTGAATGTTACTATTCCGTATAAGAAAAGGATGTTTTCTTTTCTTGATACCAGCTATATACCAGACGGAATTGATGCTTGTAATTGTATAAACATAACTGACGGTAAACTGGCAGGCTACAATACAGATGTAACCGGGTTTGAAAAAAGCCTGAAACCTTTACTAAAGACATTTCATAAAAGAGCATTGGTGCTTGGTAATGGCGGAGCCACTGCTGCTGTAATTTATGTACTGCGAAAACTTGATATTAAGTTTGAAATTGTAAGCCGCAAACGCCATAACGGTTCGGCATTTACGTATAGCAATTTGGATAAAAGTATAATGACGGAAAGTACTCTTATCATCAACACTACGCCGCTTGGTATGTTTCCTGAAACAGATACCTGTCCGGACATTCCTTACCAGTATATTGCTGAAAAACATTTGCTCTACGACCTTGTATATAATCCAGCCAAAACATTATTTCTGCAAAATGGAGAGGAAAGGGGGGCAATTATAAAAAACGGGGAGGAGATGCTGATGCTGCAGGCAGAGGAAAGCTGGCGCATCTGGAATAGCTGATTTCTATTCTTCTAATTTTTGTTTTGCAATATCCGGAACGGCTACAACTTTTTTCTTTTCATAATCATAACAAACAATCGCTGTCTTAGCAGCTGCCACTAGTATTTTCTTTTCTCCTGTTTGTTTTTCCAACTTGTAAAGTAAGTTAAATCCGATTTTAGAAATTTCACCAATCGCTACTGAAGCAATGACAACATCGCCATAAAATAATTCATTTTTAAATTCAATGGCTACATCTGCCATGATCGTTCCTGTGCCTGCGAAATCTAATTCTGTATAGCCAAAACTGTTAAAAAATTGCATCCGGGCTTCTTGTAAGATGGATAATATTGTGTCGTTACCCACATGACCCCCGTAATTAATATCAGTAATGCGAACAGGTATGTGACAGGAGAAAGAAAAAATTTCGGGCAAATCAATTTTTATTCTTGTCATGAGAGGTAGTATTATTTTCCACAATGAACGAAAATCATATCATCTACAGCATTGTCGCCCAACTGTTTTGCCCTTTTTAAGTCAGAGCAGGGGTCTTTTGTTTGTTCTTTACTGAGAGTGATATTACCCTTTTTTCTGAGTAAATTAATTTTAGCTACACCTCTGTTGGCGTAGGCTTCCATATAATCAGGATTAAGCTCAATAGCCTTGTCATAATCTTTAATTGAACCCTGGCTATCCATTATCATGTCTTTGGCGGCTCCACGGTTAAAATATACCTCAGCATCGTCAGGAGTTAGTTTTATTAACCTGTCATAGTATTGAATGGATAATTCAAATTCTTTTTCCCGCTGGGTAATCCTTCCCATGTAGTAAAGAGCATTTTGGCCTTGTTTATTTACACTGTCTTTGGTTAAGACAAATTCGAAATCCTTTATTGCAGCAGCAAGATCGTTTGCATAAATTTTAGATTGGCCTCTATCAATGTATGTTCCCAAATCTTCAGGGTCTAATTCAACGGCTTTATCAAAGTCAGCAATGGCACCAGGAAAATCATTTTGCCCGTTTTTTGCAAAGCCCCTATAGATAAAAGAGAATTTTCGTACGTTCAATTCAGTCGCTTTATCAAGAATTGAGGTAAACTCCTTTTCAGCTTTTTTATATTCTTTGTTCTTTAAATATTCTTTTGCCTTATCGAATTGGGGTTTTAGTTCAGTTTGCCCGAAGGTTGTAACAGATATAAATGATATGAAAAATGAAAGGATATAACTTCTCATTTCAGGTATTTGATATGCAACTTAGTAAATATATTAATCCGGGGCTTTGTAAGCGGAGAGTTCTTATGCTTAATTATCCTGCATCGCATTTACAATGCTGAGAATGTCCATAAAATTACTCGAAGAATGAGTAGTGGAAGGGTTCGCAATCTTTTCTCTCCATTTTTTCATCTGGTCCACACAGTCTTTATCCTGCTCTTCACCAGAAACACAGCAAACAAGTTCGCTGAGTTTTTTTGACATACGGATTATGTTTCCATCAGGTGTCAAAAGCATAATATAGCGTTTGGCAATATTAGTTGAAGGCAATTCCGGTAAAATATCTTTTGAATTTATATCAAAGCCCCTTATTGTGCCGATAGGTGTATAATCATAGTCGTCAGCTACAAAGAAGAAACCGGCAGCATTTTTTATTTTGCTGCGGGAAGCGGCAACATCTAATTTGGCGTAGGTTTTTTTGCTGGCTTCCAGTGCGGCATCATTCCGGGCTTCTTCCATAGAAGCAGTAACATCAGACACAGCAATATTTTCAACTACTGTATTATTGATTGTTGCTGTTTCAGTATCCTTATTTGGCTGAGTTGTATCTTTTTTTGCAACTGTTGTTTCCCCGGATTTATTAGTGAACAACTGAACACCACCCCAGGCTAAAAAAACAATAATAGCGGCAGCCGCTGCATATTTAAGGAATGGGGAAAATCTTCTGTGCTCGGGAATAGCAGTTTCATGCCCTGCATCCAGCGAATTTTTTATTTTAGTCCATGTGGCAGCAGGCGGAACTATGGCAATACCGGCAAGTTTAGCGGAATAATCACTTACCAAAATCGGTTCATCAAGTGTGGCAGCAATGCTTTGCCAGATATGGGAAGCAGGGGCTACTGAAATATTATAAAGCCGGGATGGAAACTGTTGAGATAGTTCGGACTCATCTAATTCAGCGGCAATCTTTTGCCACACATCTGCGGGTGGAGGCACTTCGAAGCTGTACATTTTATTTTTTAATCCGCTGCTCATTGTTTTGCTCTTACTCCTCTTTGCTTGTCGATAAATGTTCTCACCATAGCCTGCAGTATCACTTTTGCTCTTGACAGTTGCGATTTACTGGTTCCTTCGCTGATGCCCAGCATATCGGCAACCTCTTTATGCGTATAGCCCTCTACCACATACATATTAAAAACGGTGCGGTAGCCGGGCGACAATTCCTGAACTAATGCCAGTATATCTTTTTCCGCCAGCTCATCCAGTACTGAAATGTATTTTCCTTCAATGGTGTTTTCTTCTTTTTCTGTTACCGGCATCAGGTAGCGTTTGCGGCGAAAATGTTCGATGGCGGTGTTTACAAAAATGCGGCGTACCCAACCTTCAAAGGAACCTTCGCTGCGAAAACTGTCTAATTTTTTAAAGACCTTGATAAAGCCTTCCTGCAATATGTCTTCAGCTTCTTCGGCATTACCGGCATATCGCAGGCATACAGCATACATGCGGGGAGAAAACCTGCGATACAGTTCTTCCTGCATCCGTCGGTTGCCATCCATGCATCCTTTTATCAGGTCGCTTTCAGGAGTATTTTGGTTGCGTTCGGGTGTCAAAATCAGTGGTTTGTTTATATGCTATTCAAAAATGCTACCAGTTTTTCTGTTGCCTTCTTTCGGTGACTGAATTGATTCTTTTCCTTCATGTCCATTTCGGCAAAAGTTTTGGTGGAACCGGTTGGAATAAACACCGGGTCGTAACCAAATCCCTGTCCTCCTCTTTTCTTTGCTATTATTTGGCCGTAGCAAATGCCTTCAAATAGCGTCTCGTTACCGTCAATTAACAACGATATAACGGTTCTGAAACGGGCAGTACTGTCTGCTTTGCCTGCCAAATTACTTAAAAGCTTATCAATGTTGGCATCAAATGAGCGGTTATTGCCGGCATATCTTGCACTTTTTACACCTGGCTCTCCATCCAAAGCTGCTACTTCCAGGCCGGTGTCCTCACTAAAGCAGTTGGTTCCTGTCATTTCGAAGATTGTCCTTGATTTTCCTGAAGCATTTTCTTCAAGTGTGGCATACGGTTCTGGTATATCAATATCAATCCCGGCTTCTTTCAGGGTTACGATATTCAGGTCATTTCCAACAACAGAACGAATCTCATCTACTTTATGCTGGTTGTTCGTGGCGAAAATCAGTTTCATGCTAATGGGAAAATAGTTTACAGATTAAAAAGTCTTTTCAAACAAACCCACAATTTACTTTTCTCTACTTTATCATTTTCTAAATTTTTAAAAGATGGCGAATATAAAAATGAATTACCTGCAAAAGCCTGAATCTGGTAATGCGGAAAACTCATCGGCAAACCAAACGAAGCTGGCTCCATATCAAAAAGTAAAACGATTTTACTTTTAAAAAAAGAGGTCAGTTCTTTATACGAAGCTTCCGGGTGGTTATTAAGGTTAACAATGGCCACATCAGCTAAACTTAGCTTGCAGGCACCTAATATCCCGGTAAGAAAGGTCAGTTCATTGTCTGGTAGATGAACTGCGTCTTCAGTTTTTACAATTATCAATATATTTTTAAGATTGCTGCCCAATGATTTCCAGGCATAGCTGTTGATAGTTTCGGCAGCAGATTGCAGAACTTCTTCAGCGATATTTTCATTCGCAATCGGTTTGCCACTGTCAATCAGTGACAAATGGTACAAATCCACGACTACAGAAGCTGGTAATTCAATGTGATTAATGCTCATAAAGTCAGTTAGTAATTTATTTACAAACGCTGCCTGCCGGGAGGCAGGGAGTGTTCTTTTTTTCGTTTCTTTGACCTTTCAAAAATAATCTTTTATGACGGCAGCTATGGATATTTCAATCAGAAAAGCGGAAAGGAGTAAACTACAGGACCTGAATCTTGAAAACCTGCCTTTTGGAAAGTATTTTACCGATCACATGCTGGAAGCAGATTATGAAAATGGTGAGTGGAAAAATATTGAAATAAAACCCTATCAGCCTTTACTGCTAAGTCCGTCCCTTGCTGCATTACATTACGGCCAGGCTATTTTCGAAGGCATCAAAGCCTACAAAGACAGTGAAGGCAATGCGTCTATTTTTCGCCCACAGGATAATTTTAAACGCTTCAATATTTCTGCTGAAAGAATGCAGATGCCAGCCGTGCCCGAAGAATTATTTATAGAAGGGATGCGGCAATTGATTGAGCTTGATAAAAACTGGATTCCTTCAAACCCAGATCACTCATTATACATCCGGCCTTTTATGTTCTCTTCTGATGAATTGATTGGTGTTCGTCCTTCGGATACTTATAAATTCATGATTATATTAAGCCCTACAGGTCCTTATTACAGCGAACCAATGCGGATTTATGTGGAGGAACAATATGTGAGGGCTGCACCCGGTGGTGTGGGTTATGCAAAAGCAGCGGGCAACTATGGTGCTGCTATGTATGCTACTGCAGAAGCAAAGAAAAAGGGCTACGACCAGGTGTTATGGATGGATGCTTATGAACATAAGTATGTACAGGAGTGTGGCACGATGAACGTTTTTTTCATTATTGGCAATACGGCCATCACCCCAGACCTCGCCCAGGGAACCATACTGGACGGGGTGACCCGTCAAAGCACCATTACCTTATTAAAAGAAATGGGCTTTACTGTAGACGAAAGACCATTGAGCATACAGGATATAATTGATGCATACAAAGCCGGTTTACTGTACGAGGTGTTCGGGACAGGAACTGCTGCCACTATTTCCATGATTAAGGAGCTTGGTTACAAGGACCTCGTCATGAAGTTTGATGTGACGAAATGGAAAACTGCTCCTGCCATCAAAAAGTGGTTGGCAGATATCCGGGAGGGTAGAAGAGAAGATAAATATAACTGGATGCAGAAAGTTTAACCACTGATTTTGAAGGAGTTTAGCGTATTAATGTGATACCGACTCAATATTGAGGCTCTTTTATCCCCAAATGGTTCAATATCAGAAAAAACGATTGTCATTTTTTTGGAGATTAAGCCTCCTGCCGTTACCTTTGCCCTCCCAAAAATAAGGGTCAAGAATGCCTACAATTCAACAATTAGTAAGAAAAGGAAGACAAATCATCAGGGCCAAGAGTAAATCAAGGGCTTTGGACGAGTGTCCTCAGCGTCGTGGTGTTTGTACAAGGGTATATACAACTACGCCAAAGAAGCCAAACTCTGCACTGCGTAAAGTTGCAAAAGTACGTTTGACCAATAAAATTGAGGTGATTGCCTATATCCCCGGAGAAGGCCATAATCTTCAGGAACACTCAATCGTTTTGATTCGTGGCGGAAGGGTAAAAGACTTACCGGGTGTTCGTTATCACATCGTTCGTGGTTCATTGGATACTGCTGGTGTAAAAGACCGTAAGAAAAGCCGTTCTAAATACGGAACGAAGAAAGAAAAAGCAAAAAAATAATTTTTAATAAGTAATTCAAGAATAAGTCATGCGGAAAGCACAAGCCAAGAAACTCCCCTTAGCACCAGACCCCAAGTTTAATGACAAACTGGTAACTCGTTTTGTAAATAACCTGATGTGGGAAGGAAAGAAAAGTGGAGCTTTTAATATTTTCTATGATGCATTGGACAAAGTAGCCAAGCAAACCAGTGAAGATGGATATGAAGTGTGGAAAAGAGCTTTGACGAATGTAACTCCGGGTGTGGAAGTTCGCAGCCGCCGTATTGGTGGTGCAACTTTCCAGATTCCTGCAGAGGTTCGTCCCGACAGAAAGGTTTCTTTAAGTATCAAATGGCTTATCCGCTACAGCCGTGACAGGAATGGCCGCAGCATGGCTGATAAATTGGCAGGAGAAATTGTAGCCGCATCAAAAGGTGAAGGCGCAGCATTTAAAAAGAAAGAAGATACCCATCGTATGGCTGAAGCCAACAAGGCTTTTGCTCACTTTAGGATCTAAAAGATACAAGAACACAACTTCCACAGAACCATTCGTTGAAAAACGGGTGGTTTTTTTGTTTAAAGGGTGGTTAGTTATTTCTTTTTTTATTTTAATTGAAAGACATTTCATTCGGATATTCGCCGTGACAAGGCAATAGTCGTAATCATCAAAACCCTTTCTTCTCTTCCTTCTTCCCTGCATTCTTCACATATTTTTCTAACCAAGTAAACTGTTCATTCAGCATGTGCAAAATATTTTCACGGCCCTGGTAGCCGTGGCTTTCATATGTAAGGCTTACATATTTTACCGTACCGCCATTTCCTTTTATGGCTTTAAACATCCTTTCAATTTGTATCGGGAATGTGCCGGTGTTGTTATCCATTTCTCCAAGCACCAATAGGTTGGGTGTTTTTATTTTATCAGCATTGCTAAAAGGGCTCATAGCATTGTACAATTCGGGGGCTTGCCAGTAAGTACGGTCTTCATTCTGAAAACCAAACGGGGTTAATGAACGATTATAAGCTCCACTGCGGGCAATACCTGCTTTAAAGAGTTTGGTATGTGCGAGCAGGTTCGCTGTCATAAATGCACCATAGCTATGGCCGCCAACGGCCACCCGGTCTTTATCGCCCACACCCATTTCATCCAATACGTTTATGGCAGCTTCTGCATTCATCTTTAACTGGTCTATAAAATTATCATTGGGCTTTTTGTCTTTACTCGTAGCTACAATGGGCATTTCTGCATTATTAAGCACAGCATAGCCTTGTGTAACGTAGAAAATTGCCGTTCCCCAATTCAATAAAGTAAACCGGTGTTCGCTTCCTCTTATTTGTGCTGCATCTGCAGCTGAATTATATTCTGCAGGGTAAGCCCAGATGAAAACAGGCAGCTTGCCATCTTTTG
>JANNCC010000179.1:0-1578 GCA_031386125.1 Chitinophagaceae bacterium | reverse complement strand
AAGCAATTGGCACATGTCTATATCCACAAAAAAGATGGGGTAAAAACGGTTAGCTATCTTCTCCCTCTCCAGGATTATGCTAATCAAGACCGGAATCTATCTATAAAAGAATCGGCGTTGAATGGTTTAGCAGGTATGTATAATGAATGGCGGGGACAAGATAAAAAGGTAATCGAATGGTCGGTTAAGCTCTATGAGTTTTATAAAAAATTGAAAAACCCCAACAAAACACTCTTTTCTCTTTATGTACTGACTTCGCAATATGCTACTATCGGTGATACCGTGAAAGCCCGTTATTATTCTGCGGAAACGGAGAAACTGCGGGATTCAATAGGAGCATATGGGAATAGTATGGAATGGTTCTATACCAGTAAATATTATACAGGCTTGATTAGCCTGGAAGAATACACCCGGCTGCTTGAAAATAATTTCAACAATCATTATTTTTTGTCACCATTAAAGAAGGCAGGCCTAAAATTTAGTCTTTTCGGCAATACGGAAAAGCTTGATTCAATAAAACATTACCTCACTTTGTATAAAACGCTGGCCGGAGATTCGGCGGCCGGCAAGGATGGTAATTACAAGTATTTCCAGCTTATGTACTATCTGAAAGTAAAGCAGTATAACCTCGCTATTCCGCTTCTTGCAAAAATGAGAAAGGAACCGGATGTAAGCGAAAATCTATCTGCCACCATAGACATGTGTAAATACCAGGCGGAATCCTATGCGGGATTACATGATTATAAGAATGCTTATATTTTTCTTGACCAGGCATATCAATTCAAAGATAGCCTGGAAAAGTTAAGCGGTAAAGAAGAAGTGTCGTTGATGGAAATGCAAAAGCAGCAGGAAATGCAAACAGCCGCTTATAATGAAGAAAAAAAATCACAGGAAGCTGAGCAAGCAAGAACAATGTTTAGAAACAGAGTAAGACTATATGGGTTAGTAGGAGGGTTGGTTATATTGATAGCGGTTGCTGGATTATTGTGGCGCAACAGCCGTCAAAAACAAAAAGCCAATCAGGTGCTGCAAGCTACACTGGCCGATCTGAAAGCGACACAGAAGCAATTGGTTCAGTCGGAGAAAATGGCTTCATTGGGAGAGTTGACCGCAGGCATTGCCCATGAAATTCAAAACCCGTTAAACTTCGTCAATAATTTTTCGGAAGTGAATAAAGAATTGCTGGTGGAAATGAAAGATGAAATTAAGAAAGGAAATATGGATGAGGTAAATGCTTTAGCAGATGATGTAATTGCCAATGAAGAAAAAATAAATCACCACGGTAAAAGGGCCGATTCCATTGTAAAAGGAATGCTGCAACACTCCAGTAGCGGCAGTGGCAAAAAAGAATCAACCGATATTAATAAATTGGCCGATGAATATTTACGATTAGCTTATCATGGCCTGCGGGCAAAAGACAAATCGTTTAATGCAACCATGAAAACTGATTTTGATGAAAGCATTGGCAATGTCAATATGATCCCGCAGGATATCGGAAGAGTTATTCTTAATTTAATTACCAATGCATTTTATGTGGTAGATGAAAAAAAGAAATTGGGGATTACAAACTATGAACCT
>JANNCC010000164.1:0-5601 GCA_031386125.1 Chitinophagaceae bacterium | reverse complement strand
GGGCTGAGTTTGGAAACTAATGATAATCCCATCGGGCTTAAAAATAATTCGCCAATAGTAACCACACCATAACTGCCGATAAGCCACCATACACTTACTTTTTCAGCACCATTATTTCCGACTTTTACTGCGGCAATCATTATTAAAACTGATAGGGAAGATATTAATAAGCCAAATGCAATTTTAGTTGGAGTGGAAGGTTCTTTGCCTTTTCGGCGAAGCCAGGTGAAGAGAGCAACGAGTAAAGGAGTTAATGCAATAACCCAAAATGGATTAATAGATTGGCTTAAACTTGGAGCCCACAGTTTTAAGCTTTCATTTTGAGCAGGGAAGTCAGCAGGATTAAGGTTTTTGAAGTATTCAGGATAGCCCCATTCTTTTTGTTCTTTACCATCAACTTTTATTTTTCTGAATAATGCATCCGTTTTTACAACCGAGTCAAGCTTATAAGTTGCCGTTTTTGTTTGTTTTAACGTACTTAAAACTGAGGCAGTAGTTCCACTGATATGTCGTTCTGTATATTTATTTGCCCATGTGTTTAATGCAGTTCCATTTTGCTTAAAAATTGCCCAAAACAAAATAACTACTGCAAATATGGTGAGCATAGCTCCCATTGCAGGCCGTTCATCTTTGTTACTTCTTATTAATAGGAGGGCATAAAAGGCAAGAACAGGGATACATGCAAAGATGAAGGCATCAGTAGAATCGGAATCGAAAATATAACCACCGGTCCCTTTTATATACCAACCAATAACTCCAAAAATCAAAGAAGGGAGAATAACCAATGCTAAAATTTTGGAAAGTGGTAAATCTCCCGGTTGCAATGGTTTTCTTACATCGTATGCAGCATAATGTTTGGTTCCGCTGATAAACACAACAACTCCTATAAGCATTCCTACACCGGCTAACGCAAATGCGCCGCCCCAGCCAAAAATATTTTGCATAGCTGCACCAAAAAAGTTGCAGATAAAAGCTCCGATATTGATGCCCATGTAAAAAATGTTATAGCCTTCATCTTTCTGGTGCATGTGCTGCGGGGTTGAATATACATTGCCAAGCAAAGTGGAAATATTGGGTTTAAAAAAACCGTTACCGACAATTACAAAAGTCATGGCCACATACAGCATGTTCAAATTATGAACACCCATCAAACAGTAGCCAACTGCCATCATTAAGCCCCCAAAAATGATTGATTTTCTATAGCCTAAATACCGGTCAGCAATCAAGCCTCCAAGAAAGGGAGTAAAGAAAACAAGTGCGATAAAGGTTCCGTAAAGACTGGCGGACTCCTTGGTAGACATATTAAAACCTTTGCTGGCATCCTCCAGGTATAAAGTAAAAACGCCAATCATCAGGTAGTAGCCAAACCGTTCCCACATTTCGGAAAAGAATAAGAATGGTAATGCTTTTGGATGTTTCTTCCACATAATCAGAGTGTTTAAGCTATTAAGATAGGAAAATTGAGGATAGGTAAAATAAAAAAGGTGACCGATGGCCACCTTTGTATAAGCGATTAATTTGACTATTCTGCAGAGCCTGTTTTGTCTTTTACGATTTTGTCCAATGATTTTACACGAGAGAAAATCAACAATCCACCCAATATTGCCGCAATGGCAATAATGCCGAAGAATATTCTTTTGTCATGCATGCTATCCCAGGAGCTGGCCATTACACCGGCAACCTTTCCGCCGAGAGATGTGGAAATAAACCATCCTCCCATCATCAGGGCTGTTAATCGTTGAGGAGCCAGTTTTGATACAAAAGATAAACCAATTGGGCTTAAGCAGATCTCACTAACGGTGAAGATACCATAGGTAAGAAATAGCCACATGGAGCCGGTCTTATGTGTGTAGATACTGGGTACAGACATTACTGCGAATACCATTACTAATGCACTTAAACCTGAAATGATGAGGGCCCAGGCGAATTTGCTGGCGGTACTTATTGGCTTTCTACGTCGGGCTCTCCATGCAAAAAATAAAATGAGCAGCGGTGTAAAAGCAACTATAAAGAATGGGTTAATGGATTGGAATAATTCAGTGTTGCCCACTTTAGCTACACCATTAGATGGCCATTTGTCCTTAGGCATGTTGGCAAAATAAGGATCAGGCCCCATTGTTTTTATAGCATGTCCTGAATCATCCGTTACTACCCTCATATAATTATCAAGACTATCTACTTGCTGCGGCCGGGTCTCCAGGTTTTGCAAAGTGTACACCGCATCAGCAGGGGCTTCCATGAATTGTGGAATAGAACGGTCTGTATGTGATTCTGCCCAAATTGTTAAACCGGTTGAGTTTTGGTTATAAATTGTCCAGAATATGATAGAAACGGCGAATATAAATAGTAATGCACCGATACCTTTTTTGTCTTCCCCTTTTTCTTTTCTCCAGAGATTGACATAGAAAAAAATAACAGGGACACAGGCCAATATGAAAGCATCAGACGAATCGCTGCCGAAAATATTACCTGGAATTATCCAACCCAGCCCTGCAAATACTATCATAGGTAGGAATACCGAGCCCAATATTTTAGATGTTGGCATATCTTCAGGCTGCATCGGCCGTTTTACATCATACGTTTTTATATGCTTTAAATTAATAGCCAATGCGATCAGGCCAATTATTAAACCAATACCTGCTGCTGAAAATGCAGCCTGCCACCCGATCTGGTTACGAAGAATGGCCGCAATGAAATTGCAGAAGAAGGCGCCAATATTAATACCCATATAAAAGATATTATAAGCATTATCTTTTAAGGGTCTTAGATCCTCCCTGTTATACATATTGCCCAATAGGGTAGAAATATTTGGCTTGAAAAAACCATTCCCGATAATGATCAAACCCATACCTATATATACGGTGTAATCTCCGGGCAAGGAAATGGTGAGATATCCTGCCGCCATTAATGCGCCACCAATAAAAATAGATTTAATATAACCGAGGTAGCGATCAGCCAACAAACCGCCAATGAAGGGAGTTAAATATACCAGTGCAATAAAAGTTCCAACTACATCGGTACCCATTGCTCTCGGTAATCCCTTCCCTGTACCATCTGTAAGAAACAGCAACAGAATTCCCACCATCAGGTAATAACCAAACCGTTCCCACATTTCTGTAAAGAATAATACATATAATCCTTTGGGGTGCTTGCCGAGTTTTGCAGGTTGAGTCATACAAATTTTTTTAGATGATAAATCAGAGTCTTGCGAGGTGATGCCGAAGCAACCTCTTTTATTAGAAGCAACCAAAATACAGAAATTTACTCACCCAAAAATTTTTCCATTAATCTTTAACGGATGTGGCCGATATTCGCAACGCATTAAAATTCAGCACCTCAATCAGCTATGCACATCCTTTTATTAGGCTCCGGCGGCAGGGAACATGCCCTTGCATGGAAACTTTCTCAAAGCCCTCTTTGTGAAAGCCTCTTTATTGCCCCGGGTAATGCTGGCACAGCACAATGCGGCAATAACCTGAATTTCAGCGTCACTGATTTTGAATCTATTAAGAAAGCCTGTATTGATAAAAAAATTGATCTCGTTATCGTTGGTCCGGAAGAACCATTGGTGAAAGGGGTTACCGATTTTCTTATCAGCCAACCGGCGTTAAATAATATTGATGTAATAGGACCGGATAAAAACGGTGCTCAACTGGAAGGCAGTAAAGCTTTTGCCAAAGCATTTATGATGCGGCATAATATTCCAACGGCGGCTTACAAAGAATTTACCGTAGAGAATTATGAGGAAGGAGTTGACTACCTGAAAAACCATGAGCTGCCGATTGTAATGAAAGCTGATGGTTTGGCAGCGGGCAAAGGAGTAGTGATTTGTGAAAACCATCTGGAAGCAATTGCTGAGTTTGAGTTAATGATTCAACGGGCAAAATTTGGTGATGCAGGTAAAAGAGTGGTGGTTGAACAATTTTTGAAAGGGGTGGAAATGTCGGTGTTTGTTTTAATGGACGGGAAAAATTATGTGATACTGCCCGAGGCAAAAGATTATAAAAGAATTGGAGAAGGGGATACCGGACCAAACACCGGCGGTATGGGTGCGGTAAGCCCGGTGCCATTTGCTACGGACGCATTGATGAAAAAAATCGAAGAAAAAGTAATCAAACCAACGGTGCAGGGCTTGCAACAAGAGGGATTAGAATACCGGGGATTTATCTTTTTCGGATTTATGATTGTGAACGACGAGCCGTACATGATAGAATATAACTGCCGCATGGGCGACCCGGAAACTGAAGTGGTGATACCAAGGTTGAAGAATGATTTGGTGGAATTATTCGCAGCAGTAGCCAGGCAACAATTAGATACAATAAAAATTGAAACCGACCCAAGGACTGTCTGCACCGTAGTGGCAGTTAGTGGCGGCTATCCGGGTGAGTATGCAAAAGGATATGAAATATATGGGATAGATGATATAAACCCTGCGGACAGTATGTTGTTTCAAATGGGAACCACAGTAAAAGATGGCAAAGTGATAACCAATGGCGGCCGGGTTTTTTGCATCACTTCTTATGGCCGCTCTGTTTTTGATGCAGTAGAAATATCAAAAGATGAAATGAAGAAGGTATCTTTTACTGATATGGAATTCAGGAGTGATATTGGCTATGAGTTCGAATGATATCAATTATCGTTAATTTGCACTCATCCTTTTTTCATCAGCGCCGATTACATATGGAAGTACGTTATCACGACTATTTACAATTAGATAAAATCCTGAACGCACAATCTCCCGAAAGTGATAAGCTGGGTTTGCCTGCGCATGATGAAATGTTATTCATAGTTATTCACCAGACATATGAACTTTGGTTTAAACAACTACATCATGAAGCAGATTCAGTTGTTGGTATTATGAGTAAGCCTGCACTGAATGATAACTCACCGGAATTGCAAACTGTTGTTCATCGCCTCAACCGTTGTGTTACGATTTTAAGAGTACTGGTTCACCAGATAGATATTATGGAAACCATGACACCGATGGATTTTCTTGACTTCCGAGATATGCTCCGTCCGGCATCAGGTTTTCAAAGTTGGCAGTTTAAAGAATTGGAAGCAAAGCTGGGGTTGAAATTTGAACAACGTCACGGTAAAGAATATTACACGGCGCAACTTTGCCCGGCACATGTTGATATTATTAAAAATGCAGAGAATAGTCAATCGCTGTTGCAATTATTAAATAGCTGGTTAGAAAGAATGCCATTCTTAAAAGAAGGTGCTGATGATGCTTTCTGGAATAAGTATAAAAAAAGTTATCAATCAAGTCTTGCCGAAGGTGAAAAAAATAATCTTACATCCTTTGAAGAAATTTTTGAAAGCCAATCACCTATTGCTGGCAGTTCGCTATCTCCGGCCGCATGCCGTGCAGCATTATTTATTATGTTGTATCGGGGCTATCCATTATTACAATTACCTTTTCAATTGCTGAATGCTTTGTTGGAAATAGATGAACAACTCAGCAGTTGGCGTTATCGCCACATGAACATGGTACACCGTATGATAGGAACAAGAATTGGTACTGGTGGAAGCACAGGGAAAGATTATTTGAAAGCTGCGGCAGACAAGCATTATATATTCAGAGAGATAGCACAACTCAAT
>JANNCC010000367.1:0-39213 GCA_031386125.1 Chitinophagaceae bacterium | reverse complement strand
AAAGAGCCAGTCTTTAGTAAGGTCATGAATGTAGGCGCCTTCGGCATGAACTATTTCACCAAATAGTCCCTGCCTTGCCATATTCAGTGTCAGCAGTTCAAAAAAATCATAGCAGCAGTTTTCCAGCATCATACAATGCTTCTTTGTTTTTTCTGATGTTTCCACCAGTTCCCATAATTCATCCATTGTTTTTCCTGCCGGAACTTCTGTAGCAGCATGTTTACCATTTTTCATGGCATACACAGCGATAGGTGTGTGTAAATGCCAGGGAGTGGGAGTGTACACCAGGTCTATATCATTGCTTTCGCATAATGCTTTCCATCCTTCTTCGCCGCTGTATTCTTTTGCTTTAGGCCGTTGCATTTTCTCCAGTGCTTTCTGTGATTTGGTAATCCTGTCAGGGTACTTGTCACAAAGAGCAACAATTTCCACTCCATCAATATAGCTTAATCGTTCAACAGCTTCGGAACCCCGCTGACCAAGACCAATAATGCCAATACGAACCGTTTCGATTTTTGGCGCAGCATAACCACACATATTAAAATGTTGACCTTTTGCTTCCCATTCAGATGAACGATCTATTTGTTTGTCGGTAGTTCCGGTTACTTTGGCAAAAGAAGGAAGGCCTGTGGCCAGCGCAGCGCTGCCAACAGCAATACGTTGTAAAAATTTACGACGGTCTGAATTCATGTGGAGTTATTTTAATAACTGCAAGTTCTTTAAATAAACCGGAGAAACAGTGGTGAAAATAAATTAAAGCAATCGTTTGTTACTACTGTTTATAGATTCAGCCAGTAATTCAATTTAAATACCAGTGACCTGTTTTTGTTTTTAAGAAAGGGATCGCTGTAATAATTGTCTGTGTATACGAGGAAGAAGTCGCTGGCAGGTTTATATCGCCATTGTAAACGGCTGTTAATATTAAAATTATTACGTTGCGTATTGTACTGTAAAAAAGTGGTCCAGAAAATCTTAGTGGAAAAATTAATCTCCACCCTTGGCGCCAGCAGTAATAAATCTTGCTTTCCGTAGGGATCTGGGAATTCCAGTTTATTATATTCTGCATTCAACTGGATGGTAAGCCAGGGTTGTTGGCGAAAAGTAGCCTCCGCTGTGTATTGCAGATATTTTCCCGAATAATATTTTCCAATGGTTATTCCTCCTCTGAATGAAAAGGTTTTCCGTGAATCTGTTGAATATCTTGTGCTGTATTGATTGTATTTGTATATGCCAGGGGGCAATGGGGCACCGTCTGTAAATGAAGTATGAAATTTTAAATTGGTCTGTGCCGGAGCAAAACGAAATTCAAATGTGCTGGTATTTTTAAATTCAATATTATAGCCAATCCCATTACTACGGTCATTGATTGTACCATCGGGGTTTAACACAAAAAAATTGTCCAAACTTATCCTGTGCTGGATGATATTTCCATTTTTTGGAATAATACGATAACTATTTTGGTTAAAAAATTGTCTGAATCCGAGCCGGATTACCGTATCACGGAAAGCATCGTAGTTTTCAATACGGCCGATAAAACCAATATCGGTATAATAATTAGTGCCAACATCATCAAAATCTATATAAGCAGTAAGGGATCTGCCAAAATAACCACCTCCAGCATTTAAGAAAGATTTTTTTGAAGAAACATCAGGTTTCATAGAAAGATGATAACCTAACCAGCCCTGCCATTCACCCTTTTCATTCTGGTAAGCTATTTCAGCGCCGGCATTACGGCCAAATTCATCAAGGGGATCGGTGAGTTTATGCTGCTCATTAAAGAAGCCCTGCCGGTTGAAAAAATATCCTTTAATGGTTGTTCTTTTCAGCATCTGTTGTTGCACCGTCAATGCGGAATAATTTTGTCCGGCATAATCACCACTTGCTTTTGTTTGCATCGTCATCAGTCCAACCCTTGTTCTGGATGCAACATTTCCGGTAACTCTTGCACCAGCAATAATCGGTAATGTATTTCCATCCGGATCAAGTCCAATTCTTCTGGAATAGAAAGGCCGGATAGGAGGGATGCCATAACTCGAAAAAAGGTCACTGTTTTCCAGGAAAAAATTTCTGCGTTCAGGAAAAAAGATGCTGAACCTCGAAAGATTGGTAACCTGTCGGTCAACTTCTACCTGGGAAAAATCGGGGTTTACCGTCAGGTCCAGATTTAGTGATGATGTCAATGCAATCTTTGCATCAAACCCCGCACCAATATCTCCAATTGTTTTTTTGTTATTTTGTTTGTCGCTTATTAAGCTTCCGGTAGTATAAGGTATGAGTGAAATATTACTACCCGGATCTGGCGGCGCTTCGCTCCATACCAACGAACCAAGATAGCCAATGTCAACTCCCGGAAAATTTACCGGTATCCTTGTCCAGGTATGAAATTCATTTGCTTTCCTGTCGCTTCGTATAAAATTGATACCCCAGATTTTACTGTTCTTATCATATCGAAGGGATTTGAAGGGAATGGCTATTTCAACATTGTAATGATCAGGGTATCTTTTTACTTCAGAATACCATTTATTATCCCAGCTAAAAGAAAGTTCGCCGTTGTTGCTGGCACTTAGCACATCATCGGCCTGCACATTGTAGGCTGTAACGCTGAAATAAAATCCACTTGTTTTTTGGCCAAATGGATCCAACATAATACCCACTCCGTCATTTTCACGGATACGGGAATCCCTTTTTAATGATTGGCCGATCAACGGCATACTATCTGCAACGGTAAAACCGATGTAAAGAAATTTTTCGTCATATAAAACCCTGGCTTCAGTTTTATGTTTTGCTTTTGAATCATCGGTTGGGAATTTCAACCAGAAATCATTGGCAGCTTGCGCCTGTTGCCAATCGGCTTCATCCAGCTCACCGTCAATTTTGATAGGCTGTGCAATTTTCTTTATAGCAAGCTTATATTGTTCTTTGTATTTAGATACGTCAATTTGTTGTGCTGATGCACAAACAGTAAGCAGGAGGGAAGCAAAAAAAAGGCAATTATATTTCAGCACCGGTGTGGATTGGGTCACAGTGGTGCAAGATCAAAAAAAATAATGAGTTACAGTGAAAGAACAGAAGAAAGCAATAAATTTTTATGATGAATGGTCAAAAGATAGGTTGATTCACATTTTATTCATCACCTTTCAATAAATCGGGTCTTCTTTCTTTGGTTCGCAGCACCGATTGCTCCTGCCGCCATTCTTCAATCAGTTTGTGATTGCCACCCATTAATACCTCAGGTACTTTCCATCCCCGAAAATCTTCGGGTCTTGTATAAACAGGCGGTGCTAATAAATTATCCTGGAAAGAATCAAAGAGGGCAGAAGTTTCATCATTCAATACACCGGGCAATAAACGTCCGATAGCATCTACTAAGATGGCAGCCGGCAATTCGCCACCACTGAGTACATAATCGCCGATAGAAATTTCTTTGGTTACAAAATGCTCCCGTATCCTTTCATCAATGCCTTTATAGTGACCGCAGATAAGCAGCAAGTTTTCTTTCAACGATAAACTGTTTGCCATTTTTTGGTTGAACAATTCACCATCAGGGGTTAGAAAAATTACTTCATCAAATTTTTTAGTCAATGATAATTCTTCTATAGCTTTTGCCAGCGGTTCACACATCATCAGCATACCGGCGCCGCCACCAAATTGATAATCATCCACCATGCCATATTCATTTACAGCCCATTTCCTTAATTGATGTACCTGCACTTTAAGCAAACCTTTCTCCTGTGCCCTTTTCATCATGCTGTGCTGAAAGGGGCTTTCTAATAATTCAGGTAAAACGGTGAGGATGTCTATATGCATGGGACAAAGATAGCCAAGTGATTAATTCTTAATTTTACTCTTCCATGAATCCCTCCAAATCCCTTCTCTCTTTTTTTGTAGGTCGCCCAATCTTGCTTTGTCGTTTACCAGTATGAAAACTGGCTGTCTGGTATTGCAAACGCTGTATCTCTTCTTCAGGAGTAATATCAATATAGTTTTTAAAGGCCTCCGATGCTGCTACTCTTTTTTCTAATAGCCCTGTTACTTTTATTCTCCATCTCTTGGCTTCCGTTTTTACTTCATATTCATCACCGATATTTACGTTTTTAGATGCTTTGGCTTGTGAGCCGTCATACTTTATTTTGCCAGAATCGCAGGCAGCAGATGCCAGGCTTCTTGTTTTAAAAAGCCGGATAGCCCAGAGATATTTATCAAGACGGAGTTTTTCTTTTACTGGCATGTATCAAAAATAAAAAATCCCAACCGATGATTGGGATTCTACTTTTTAAAATGCGATTACTTCATTTCTGCAAAATATTTGTGGAAATAAGGAATCGTCTCAATTCCTTTAAAATAATTCTCAATATTATATTTCTCATTCGGGCTGTGCAGGTTGTCGTTATCTAAACCAAAGCCCATGAAAATAATTTTGATACCTAACTCTTTTTCCAGGATGGAGCAAATAGGAATACTGCCACCACCACGAACGGGGATAGGGGCTTTGCCAAAAGTTGTTTCCACTGCTTTTGATGCGGCTTTATATCCTTTACTGTCAATCGGTGTCATGTAAGGTTCACCACCATGATGCAATTCGGCTTTCACTTCTACTGACTTCGGCGCAATAGATTTAAAATACTTTAGTAGTATTTCAGTGATTTTATCTGTTGATTGATTAGGTACCAACCGGGCAGAAATTTTTGCATAAGCTTTTGAAGGAAGCACTGTTTTTGCCCCTTCGCCGGTGTAGCCACCCCAGATGCCGTTTATTTCAATCGTTGGGCGGATGCCGGTTCTTTCGTAAGTGCTATAATCTTTTTCACCCCAGAGTTCTTTCACCCCCAGTTCATCCATGTATTCTTTTTCATTATAAGGAGCTTTGTTAATTAATGCCCTTTCTTCTGGCCCAGCCACCACCACATCATCATAAAAACCCGGAATGGTAATATGATTATTTTCATCATGACAACTTGCAATCATTTGTGCCAGAATAGTTATTGGGTTTGCAACTGCACCACCGTAAGTTCCACTGTGGAGATCCCTGTTTGCTCCAGTTACTTCTACTTGTATATAACTTAATCCACGGACACCGGTATCTAATGATGGATTTTCCATGCTTAGCATCGAGCTATCACTTATTAATATAACATCAGCCTTGAGCAATGCTTTATTTGCTGCAACAAATTTTCCCAAATTAGGGGAACCAACTTCTTCTTCCCCTTCAATCAGAAATTTTATGTTCGTTGTCATCGTATTGGTCTTTACCAATGTTTCCAATGCTTTTACATGCATATAGAACTGGCCCTTATCGTCAGCACTTCCCCGGGCAAATATTTTTCCATCAACAATGGTGGGTTCAAAGGGAGGGTTTGTCCAGAGTTCTAAGGGCTCTGCTGGCTGCACATCATAGTGGCCATACACCAGCACTGTAGGTTTGGAAGAGTCAATTATTTTTTCGCCATATACAGCCGGGTGACCGTCAGTTGCCATTACTTCAGCTTTATCGCAGCCGGCTTCCAGCAAATTTTTCTTTACCGCATCAGCACATTTCTGCATATCTGTTTTATGTTCAGTTTTAGCACTTACAGAAGGAATGCGGAGAAGCTCCAGCATTTCATTTAAAAAGCGGTCCTTGTTTTTTTCCTGGTAGTCTTTCCAAACTTGTGACATATTTCTTTACTTTTTCGGGAACGAAGATAAGGAAGGAGAGTTTATGGTTAATAGCTATGTTTAAGGCTAATAAAGCCCTGCGACACACCCAGTTAGTCCGCAGATTTTTTCTTATTATGCCGGGTTGTATTTCTGTTTGTTCCATCAATAAGGCCAGTAGCGGTGGCTTTAGAAATAACTTTGCTGCCAAATTGATTTTTGATATTATCTACGGCTTTATATAACCCCAGCTTTTCCATATTATTCTCAAACAAACTCATTTGCATCGTAAAAGGAATAAACTGGCTGAACCGAACACCCAACAAACGAACGGGTCTTTTTTGCTGATATGATTTGTTGAACAGGTCTTTCACTTTAGCTATAAGTACATCATCCAACGCTGTATAGTCAACAGTTTCTTGTCTTGAGGTGGTTTCAAAATCAGAGTAACGGATCTTAACGGTTACACAACCAGTCAGCTTTTCATCCTCTCTTAATGAATAAGCTGTTTTCTCCGTAAGCCGGACTAATTCTTTATGTAAAAATTCAATATCTGTGTAATCGGTATCAAAAGTATTTTCATGGCTCATGCTTTTTTGCTCCCAGTCAGTAGTTATTGCTGCACTGCCAATCCCATGGGCTTTATGCCAGAGAGCCTCGCCCCATTTACCAGCAATTTTTTCTAAATGTTCTATTGGCGTTTTGGCAATGTCTTCAATAGTGTAGATGCCGTAGCTTTTTAAATTTTGCTCCGTCTGTTTACCAACACCATTTATTTTTTCAATACCAAGCGGCCAGAGAAAAGCTGTTTCTTTTCCGTGGGGAATTTCTAAAAAGCCATTTGGTTTTGCTTCATTAGTGGCCATTTTGGCGATAAACCTTGCAGAGGCCAGACCACAGGAAATTGGCAGGCCTGTTTCATTGGTAATGAACTCCCGTAAATCTTTTGCGTACTGGCTTACACCAAAAAATTTATCCATCCCTGTCAGATCAATATAAAATTCATCAATACTTGCTTTTTCAAACAAGGGTACTTTGGAGGCAATGATTTCTGTCACCCATCTGGAATACTTGCTGTAATCACCCCGGCTGCTGCTGGTAACAATAGCATGGGGACAAAGCTGCAGGGCTTTCCTCATTGGCATGGCTGAATGGATGCCGAACTTCCGGGCTTCGTAACTGCAAGCTGCTACCACACCCCTTTCATAACCACCCACCAAAACGGGTTTTCCCTTTAATGAAGGGTTATTTCTTATTTCAACAGAAACGAAGAAAGAGTCAAGATCAAAATGGGCAATATGATGAAGGGGTTCAGTCACAGACGAACACAAATTAACGCAGATTATCTGAACACTTATAAAAGATAAATCTCCAGCAAACCATCAGGCAACTCCACCAACACTTCTTTCTTTTTATGACTTACTTTCTGTAGTGTTTCTTCATGCAGTGGAATCAGCACTTCCTTTCCTTTTATTTCTAACCGGCAAAGTAGTTGATGTGGTTGTTCTATCAGTTCCAGTATTTCGCCAAGTGGTTCATTATTATTAATAATTGTATAACCCAGCAAACTTGCCGGTGCAGTTTTGGCAGCAAATTTTTTAAAATCAATTTCAGGCACCCATATTTCCTTTTGTGTAAGCCTCATGGCCGCTTCTCTCGAATTTATTCCTTCCAGTTTAATATAAACTTCTTCTTCACTTTTTATTTTAGTGGATTCAATGAACCAGGGCAGAAAGGAGCTTTTCTTTTCTTCCACAAAAAGGGCCTGCAATCCTTTCAGGGATGTTTTCTTTCCCAAATCATGTTTAAGAAGCAACTCACCAGTAAGGCCATGCACGGCAACCAGTTTTCCTATTTTAAAATATTCTGCCATTGATGCAAATATAATCTGTGTAATCTGTGCCCAAAAAATCCCGGCTATAAAACCGGGATTCATGAACTTTCAGGATGCAGATATTTTATTATCCTTCACCACCGTCACTACCTTCAGTCCTTTCAGGTCTGCGACCTGGCATCGGACGTCTGGTTCTTTTGTTGCGGTAGGCATCTTCCTGGCGTTTTTTCATCTGTGCATCATGTTCTGCACTCCACTTGGTAAATTTCTCCATTGCGGTAGCATCATCAAACAGACCTAGCCCCACACCACGGAGCAAGTGTTTCAGGTATAACACACCTTTGAAGCTAAGGATGCGGCGAACGGTGTCTGTTGGTGTAGCACCTTTGCTCAGCCACTCCAATGCTTTCTGACGGTCAAGCTGAATAGTAGCCGGAACGGTCAGTGGATTGTAAGTACCTAATTTCTGGATGAATTTGCCATCACGGGGAGCCCGGGAGTCGGCAATAACGATGAAGTAAAAGGGTCTCTTTTTTGACCCGTGTCTTTGAAGACGGATTTTGGCTGACATTAAATAGAAATTTAACGTTGTTAAACAATAATTGTTAGTTCCGGTTGAAACCGGACAGCAAATATATGACTGTAATGGGGAAATAAAAAGTGAAAGTCTTTCCGAGTTCCAAGTTTTTAGTCAGGGGGTATGAGTCGAGTCCGTTGTTCAATGTCTCAGCATTGTAATGGTATTTTTTGTTACAGGCAATAAGGGTCGTTTTAGTCAGCTGACTCCTGACTAAAGACTCCCGACTCACACCTCACTTCCTCATCCCCGGCATCATTCTTCCCATTGCTCCCATTTTGTTCATATTCTTCATCATGTCTTTCATTTGTTCAAACTGTTTGATGAAGGCGTTTAACTCGTTCAGGTCTTTACCAGCACCTTTGGCGATGCGTTTTTTGCGGCTGCCGTCTATTAAATCCGGGTCAGACCTTTCTTCCGGGGTCATCGAATTTATCATGGCTTCTATACCTTTAAAGGAATCATCATTGATGTCAACGTCTTTCATTTTATTACCCACACCGGGTATCATGCCCAGCATATCTTTCATGTTGCCCATCTTTTTGATGGCTTCCAGCTGGGTTTTAAAATCAGCAAAATCAAATTTATTCTTACGGATTTTAGCTTCTAGTTTTTTAGCTTCTACCTCATTAAATTGTTCCTGTGCTTTTTCTACTAAGGAAGTAATATCACCCATGCCGAGGATACGCTGTGCCATCCTTTCAGGATAAAATACATCGAGGGTATCCATCTTTTCACCACTGCTGGTAAACTTAATGGGTTTGTTAACCGTGTATTTAATAGAAAGGGCGGCACCACCCCTTGTGTCTCCATCTAATTTGGTGAGAACAACGCCGGTAAAATCGAGCCTTTCATTAAAGGCTTTGGCCGTATTAACCGCATCCTGACCGGTCATACTGTCCACTACAAACAATATCTCCTGTGGATTAACCGCATTCTTTACATCGGCTACTTCTTTCATCATTACTTCATCTACTGCCAAACGGCCGGCAGTATCAATGATGAGCACATTTTTATTTTTACTTCTGGCTTCTTTTACCGCATTTCTGGCAATGTCAACGGCATCTTTGTTTTCCAGTTCAATGTGAACATCAACACCAATCTGTTCACCCAGCACCCTCAATTGTTCCATCGCAGCCGGACGATAGATGTCAGCCGCCACAAGCATAGGGGAGAGACCTTTTTTTGTTTTCAGGAAATGCGCCAACTTGCCGCTAAAAGTGGTTTTACCACTACCTTGTAAACCTGCTATAAGAATGATAGCCGGATTGCCTTTTGCATTAAAAGCAGCTTCCTGCCCGCCCATTAGCTCTACCAGTTCGTCTTTTACAATTTTCGTCATCAACTGGCCGGGAGAAATGGCATTGATTACTTTTTCACCCGTTGCCTTGTCTTTTACTTTATCGGTAAACTCTTTGGCAATTTTATAATTCACATCCGCATCTACCAATGCACGGCGAATTTCCTTTAACGTAGTGGCAATATTGAGTTCGGTAATGCGGCCCTGGCCTTTTAGATTTTTAAAGGCGGATTCTAATTTTTCTTGAAGAGAATTAAACATAACTCGAGATAATTTTCACTTTCACACAAAGAAAAAGTGAACATCAAATGTTCACTTTTAAAGAATTGTAAAGATAGAAATGTAAAGTTTTATGTCAGTGTTTTCTTTTTTATTTATTAATCAGGCACTCAGGTAAGTTCTGAGAAGTTTGCACCGGTTAGAAGCTTTTAGCTTGGTAATTGCCTTGTCCTTAATTTGTCTCACTCTTTCCCTTGTAAGGCTGAATCGTTCACCAATATCTTCCAGGCTCATCGGGTGGTCAACGCCGATGCCAAAGAAAAAGCAGATAACTTCTTTTTGACGTTCCGTAAGTGTTTTCAGGCTCCGGTCAATTTCCGTTTTCAGCGATTCCGTATGAACCAGTTCTCCATCGGTCTTATCGGCATTGGTATTCTCTAATACATCAATAAGGGTATTTTCTTCACCATCCGAAAGCGGGGAGTCCATACTAACATGACGACCATTGATACCAAGGGTAGCAGTTATCTCTTCAATGTCCATTTCCAGCACTTCGGCCAGTTCTTCTGCAGAAGGCTCTCTTTCAAACTGCTGTTCCAGCAGGGAATAGGCCTTTTGAATACGGTTTGTCAAGCCTACTTTATTAAGTGGCAGACGAACAATACGGGACTGTTCGGCCAACGCCTGCAAAACGCTTTGGCGAATCCACCAAACGGCGTAGGAAATAAACTTAAAGCCCCTGGTTTCATCGAAACGCTGTGCAGCTTTGATTAAGCCGACGTTTCCCTCATTAATCAAATCGGGCAGCGATAGACCTTGGTTTTGGTACTGTTTAGCTACAGACACCACAAATCGAAGGTTGGCCTTAGTCAACCGGTCCAGCGATTTTTGACAGCCTTGCCGGATAAGTACAGCTAATTTTACCTCCTCTGCTGGGGTGATGAGTTCGACTTTGCCGATCTCCTGCAAGTACTTTTCTAAACTTTGGGATTCACGATTAGTGATAGACTTCGTGATTTTGAGTTGTCTCATGCTCATAGGAATGGTTTTAAAATGGTGTATTTAAAGGGTTAAGAATTATAAGATTGGTTCGCTTATGACTCTAAAAATACCCACCTGGGTTTTATTGGTTATTCAGAATGTATTGAACTTCAAGGCAATTTAAGTAAATCATCAATAAAGGCCAAATAAATTTTGACAACATCTTAACGATTTCAGATACGATTTATTTTACAAACTGGGTTTTGGTTTGCAATAAGGGGATAAATAAACAATAAATTGTTTTGCGGCAATGATTTATTTTCTATTATTGCAGCTATCGTAATGATTTTTAGAGAGAAGAAGAATGAGTAAACAATTATACACCTTAGAATTCCCCGTACGCTGCTCGCCATCTATTCTGTACGAATTCCTGACTTCCCCTGCAGGACTTGGAGAATGGTTCGCTGATAAAGTAGATGAAAGAGACAACATCTATTATTTTGGCTGGAACGGAACTTTTGAAAAGGCCGATTTAGTGGAAAAGGAACAGGATAAATATATCCGGTTTCACTGGCAGGCATCCCCCAAAGAGGAATACTTTGAGTTCCGGATCGACAAGTCGGAGATTACTAACCAGACAATTCTTATTATCAAAGATTTTGCTGAGAAAAAGGAAATTAAAGACCAGAGTAACTTATGGGATTTTCAGGTCAAAGAACTTTTTCACCGCCTTGGTGGTTAATCAACCAATAATCCGGTTATTTCTTTAAAGAAGTTAAATAAAGATTCTTCTGCGTTATCCCATTGCTGCAATGGGATTTTATTTGCCAGCTTAATAAAGGGTTTGTCCCTGACTAAGTTTTTAAAATCAGAAAAATCTATTGCTGAAAGCGGTTTGTAATTATTTGTTTCAAAATGATGTTCCCACTGGTCGTCATTTACACAGCAATAGAATTCATTTTTCTTCAATGCTTCCCACGAGGCCAATATTTTTTGTTCAGCCCTTTCTTTATAAACTCCTGATAAATGGAGTGTGACGCTGAAAAAATTTCCCCACCAAAACATTGTTCTTATGGCAAGAATGTTTTCTTTATCAAAATGTCTTGGGTAATCAAGCATAAGGTAGGGAAGACCTTTATAATTTTCGCCTTTTGAAATTTTAGGTGATACCAAAAAAATTTCGGCCGGCAGCTTTGATGAGAACGAATCTAAATACTGTTGCTGTGATACCTGAAGGCTGCCTAGTAGGTGATTTGTTTTTTTAAGAATGGCATTCTTTGTTAAAATCCAATCACCATTGGTAATCAACTCCATCTCCTTTTGCGAAAGCCTTATTTTTGCTGCACTCATAAATTAAAGATAAGTGTTCAAAAAGTTAGATAAACTGATTGTAAAGGCCTTTATCGGTCCCTTCATCGCCACGTTTTTTATAACGCTGCTGGTGCTGGTCATGCAGTTTTTCTGGCTTTATATTGATGATTTTGTTGGGAAGGGAATTGACACAAAAATCATTTTTGAATTTATCCTTTACCAGAGTGCTGTACTGGTGCCACTGGCTTTGCCATTGGCTATCCTTCTCTCTTCGTTAATGGCTTTTGGCAACCTTGGTGAAAGTTTTGAACTGGTAGCAATTAAGTCTGCCGGTATCTCCTTGCTTCGATTTATGCGGCCACTATTTTTTGTATGTACTCTGCTATCCGGAGTTGCCTTTACTTTTTCTAACTATGTAATACCGGTGGCCAATCTAAAATCGAGAACCCTACTCTCCGATATTGTTTGGTCTAAACCGGCATTCGATTTAAAGGAAGGAGTTTTTTATGACAAGATTCCAAATTTTGCTATTAAAATAGGAAAAAAAGAAGCGAATGACAGTGTGATACAAGATGTAATTATTTACGAACAGGGAAATCCGTTACAGGATAATTTTATCATTGCCAAAAGCGGTGTGATGAGAGTGACCGGCAATAAAAGATTCCTGGAATTTAATTTAAAAGATGGCTGGCGGTACCAGGAAAGAGGTAATTATTATGAACAGGGCAACACAGAGTTCATACGGATTGGATTTAAAGAATACAAAAAGCAGTTTGATCTGAGTACGTTGGGGTTTAACAGCCGCACTGCAGATAGTGTAAATAAGAATAACGAAAGGATGTACAGCATGCGGCAATTAGAAAAAACGATTGATTCGCTGGAAAGGGAAAGCAAGCAGATAAAAGAGCAAACTGAAAAAGATATGCTCCGGCAGTTTCAATTTGCAGGTATAATTGATACGGTCTGGGCAAAGCAATCCCTTCCGGATATAAGTAAGATAAAACCAGTTAAAAATTTTGATGAACTACTGCCTGACTCTGCCAGAACAAATGTCAATCAGAACATAAGAAATATTGCAGGCTCTGTCCGTATGAGCAATGATGTAACCATAAGCACTTTAAAGGATAAGGAAAAAAATTTGCGGAAGCATAAGATAGAATGGCACCGCAAGATTGTTCTTTCGCTGGCCTGTATAGTATTGTTTCTTATTGGTGCACCGCTTGGTGCTATTATCCGTAAAGGCGGGTTGGGAACACCCTTAATATTTGCTATCATATTCTTTATGATTTTTTATTTTTCCAGCACTGCCGGAGAAAAATTTGCCAAAGAAAATACATTAAGCCCCTTTGGCGGTATGTGGCTGGCTACCTTCATCCTGCTGCCGGTTGGCCTTTTCCTTATCTATAAGGCTATGAGGGATTCTCAGCTTTTCAACAAAGAGTTATATGCCCGGATAGCCCGGTTTATCGGCCAGCTTTTTCAAAACAGGAAAAAGAAATAAGATTTTAGACCGGTTAGCACTATAAAAGAAACAAAAATCACCCATTTGTGGTATACGCAGTGCCAAAAAATTTCCTCAATCTTAATAATTGATTTACCCGTTTACTCACTGGTAACTCCCGTTTACTAAGTACAATGAAATGATGTAAGTATCCGGGCATAAATTGCTGAAGAAATCCATCCTTGAAAATTAAGTTGATAGTAAATAAACTTGAATAACCAGAAATCTTTGTTATGAGAAGAATACTATTCCTTTCTTTTTTGCTGGTACAGCTGCTTTCACAGCACACAGCCAGCTTGTTATAGACAATGCAACATTCTTTATTCAGGCGGGGGCTATCGTAACCGTTCAGGGCGATGTTACCAGTAATGTTGACATTCAGGGAACCGGACTTTTGCAATTGAAAGGAAGTGCATTGCAAAATGTAAACATGAATGGGTTTACCATTCCCAATCTTGAACTGGATAATGCTGCCTATGCAATTCTCTTGGGCAACACCCGTATTGGAACGAACATGTTATTTACCAATGGGAAATTTCAAACCGAAAATTTCAAATTCAGATTAAACTCAACCGCTACAATTACAGGAGCCAATGCTTCCCGGTTTGTATGGACAAGTGGCACCGGGCAACTGATAAAGGAATTAATGGCTGATATTGCCGCCTATGAATTACCGGTGGGAGAAAATGCAAACTATCGCCCTGCTTATTTAACAACGGCCGGAAGCGCCTATGCCTCTGCCATATTTGGTGTAAGGGTTTTGGGAAATGTAGATGCCAATAAGCCACCAATGATTGCCAGCTATCTGAATACGAATTGGCCGGTAACCAGATTAGGTATTACAGGCGGTACGGTATCTCTTTCTGGCCAGTAGATTGACCCAACTGATATTTCCGGCACTGAGGTAAACCTTATCGGTTATTACAATAGCGGAACCGACTGGAGTTCAGTTGGAGAAACACATAATGCCGCCACCAATCAGTTGGGTGCGGTTGTTACTGCCGCCTCTGGTGTGATTTCAGGGCTTAATAAATTTTTAGCCGTTGGTTCAATTTGTTTATACAGATATTAAACTCACCAATTGCAAGGTCAGCCAGTTTGATTTGACCTTATACCCTGTGCCAGCCAGGTATAAACTGAGTGTGGTTATTAAATCTGATAAGGCGGTGAAGACCGATTTGCAAATTTTGGATATAAGTGGCAGAATAGTTAGCAGAACCGTTACGCAGATAAACAATGGAAACAATAATATCATTTTAATTGTAAGTGATCTGCCGGGTGGTCAGTATATGCTTACCTGCAGCGATCCGTCAATCATCATCAACAAGAAATTTACCATACTGAGATAATCATTAATTTATTCTTACTAATAATTGCCTTTACCTCTCCGGTAAAGGCAATTTTATTTTAGTATATTCGAACAGATTAAAACAAGTTTTATGAAAATATTTATTTCTACTTGTGTTGCAACATTATTATTCAGTTGCAACTCCTCCTCCACGAAAAATCCTGATCAGGCAATGGATGACACAGCCCGGATGGATAATTCTGCTAATGCTGTAACAATTGCAGCGGTTAAAATAACGGCGGCAGAAATCCCCGCTTCCATTAAAGTAAATGGTATAGTGCAGGAAACCTGGAAATGGAATGACAACCTGAGAGAGAATATCCTCATTACGTCGTATGTGGCACCACATGATGATAAGAGTAAGAACGGGGAAGAAGGCCAGTCAGCAGAAGTAAATGCTTTTCATTATGCAAAAAAAGATGGAGATTATACCCAGATATGGATGATGAATGATGCGGAAAAAATACTGCCCTGTTGATGTTACCTGTAATTTTATTCCGGGTTCTACTGCCGTCACTGATTTGGATAAAGACGGCATTGCAGAAACCAAAGTGCAATATTCAGTAGCTTGCCGCGGAGATGTATCACCCGCAACGATGAAAATGATTATGTATGAGAATGGGGTAAAATATACACTGCGGGGAAATATGTGGCTGGCTTATAGTCCGGATTTTAAATATACCGTGACAGAAAAAGATGTGAACATGGAGAGTTCTCCAAAGTTGAAAGAAGAAAGCGATGAAATGCTACGTTCATTCGGCCGGTATGAAACTGAAAAGGAATTTGCAGCCGCACCGCCAGAATTTCTTCCTTATGCCCGCAGGGAGTGGTTGAAATATAACAAAGAAAAAATGGGAGAATAAGTCTTTTACAATTTGAAAAAAGCACAGCAAAATCTTACTATTCAAAAGTGGGTGGCAGTGGTTTCTGTGCTACTGCTGTCTGTAAAGCTTATTGCTTATTACTCTACTCATTCCGTTGCCATTCTTACTGATGCATTAGAAAGTATTGTAAATGTGGCTGCCGGTTTTATTGGTTTGTATAGTTTATACATAGCAGCAAAACCCCGTGACAGCGATCATCCCTACGGACATGGCAAGGCTGAATTTCTTTCTGCAGCCATTGAAGGAACATTGATTTTTAGTGCCGGGGCTATTATATTTTACAAAGCAATTCAGAACCTTGTTCATCCTGTTGAGCTGTATAAAATTAATTCTGGTATATGGTTGATTGCGGCTACCGCAGTGGTAAATTTTGTGATGGGTTATTTCTGCTTGCAGACAGGTAAAAGGAATAACTCGCTGGCGTTAATGGCCAGTGGAAAACACTTGCAAAGTGATACATGGTCAACAGTTGGCATTATTGCCGGCCTCATTCTGCTTTATTTTACCGGACTTAAATGGATTGATGGCGTTGTTGCTATCCTTTTTTCTTGCTTTATTATTTATACTGGTTACACAATACTGCGACGATCTATTGCCGGCATTATGGATGAGGCAGATGTAAAGTTGTTGGCAAGAATGGTGGAAACCCTGAACACAAACCGAAGGGAAAATTGGGTTGATCTTCATAACCTTCGTGTAATAAAATATGGTAGTGTGTTGCATGTTGATGCTCATCTAACAGTGCCCTGGTACCTGAATGTGCATGAAGCTCATCGGGAGATTGATGCACTGGCTGAACTGATACGGAAAGAATTTGGTGAATCACTTGAACTTTTTGTTCATTCAGACGGTTGTCTGCCATTTCAGTGTCAAATTTGCGATAAAGTAAATTGTACAGTAAGAAAAGATAAATTTGTGAAGAAAATTGAATGGACACTGGAGAATATTTCACAGAATAAAAAGCATGCCTTGAATTAAATAACTAGTATGACTAAGACAATAACTAAATGGAAAAAAGCACATGAATTTACCAGCCACCTGGATCATAATCTGATTGAAATTGATGGTAGCAGGCAAAATGGGTTTGGCCCCAAAGCATTATTACTATCAGGCCTGGCTGGTTGCTCAGGAATTGATGTGGTTGATATTCTGGAAAAAATGCGGGTCGAATTTTCTGATTTTGAAATTGATGTGGAAGCAGACCAGACAGATTCACCTCCTAAAGTATATACGGATATTCATATTACATATAAGATTAAAACAGCTAAGGAAAATGAGGATAAAGTGAAAAAAGCAATTGATTTGTCTTTGGATAAATACTGCGGAGTATCAGCTATGCTCAGAAAAAACTCTTCTATTGATTATAAACTTGAATTACTTTAGCCACTTATGCTTTCAAAGAAACAAATGAGTAATGGCGGTGGTATTGTAACATTTGAATTAAAAGGAGGTATTGAAAGTGGAAGAAAATTCCTGAATGTTTTGCAAATGTCAACTATGACGAACAATCTCGGTGATAGCAGAAGTATCTGCATCACATCCTGCAAGTACTACTGATCCTAAATTAACCGAAAAAGAAAATAATTATTTCTTTCTCCACTTAGTCAGTTGTTGCAAGGTTGCCCGTAAATCTTTCGGCAACTCAGCAGTCAATTCCTTTTTCTCGCCCTGTGTTGTTGTAAAAGTCAGCTGGTAAGCATGTAGTGCTAATCTTGCCATCAATGGTCTTTCTTCCAATACGTCTTTTGCTAACTTAAATTTTTTCTTCTTGAGCGAAGAAAGCAATACAGGTTTTCCATCACCATAAATAGCATCGCATACAATCGGGTGGCCAATTTCTTTCATGTGTACCCGTATCTGGTGGGTACGTCCGGTATGTATCTGAAACTGCATCCAGGAATAAATGCCAAAATCATCCATTACCTCATAATCAGTCAATGATTCTTTACCCCTGCGGTTTACAATCATTACTCCCCGTTGCACCATATTTTCTGCGAGTGGCAGGTTAATGCTTCCTTTCTTTTCTACAGACGAACCAATCACTAACCCGGCATAGATTTTCTTCGTCAGCCTTCCTTCAAACTGTAGTGATAAATGTTTGTGAGTTGCTTCATTCTTTGCAAATACAATCAGGCCGCTTGTATCTCTGTCCAGCCGGTGAACAGTAAATATCTTCCCGTATTTTTCCTGTAATAAATTTTTCAATGAAACCTCTGTTCCTTCACGGTCAGGAATAGATAGTAAACCAGACGGTTTATTCAACCCAATAAAATCATCATTCTCAAAAATTAGTAGGTCCGAAATTTTCATTGTATTAATCTGTGGCTAACTGTATTTATTCTTTTGCCAAAGGCAAATTCGATTTGTATTAAATTGTACTGAGTTTGTCAAAGTATAATTTGTGAGATTAGTGCAATTCGCGGCCACTCACTTCCCTTTTCCAAAATGTTTCAAATCCCTCACTTCTTTTTCCGACAGAAACCTAAATTTTCCCCGTTCAATATTTTTCTTGGTCAATCCGGCAAATATTACCCGGTCAAGACCTCTTACATCATATCCCAATGCTTCAAATATGCGGCGAACAATACGATTACGACCGCTATGGATTTCCACACCCACCTGTGTTTTATCTTTCATGTCTGCATACGCTAATACATCTACACTGGCAGGGCCATCTTCAAGAGTAACCCCACTCAGTATTTTTTCAAAATCTTTTTTCTCCAAGGGCTTATTAAGTGTAACATGATACACTTTCTTTATTTCATTACTGGGATGAGTAAGTTTTTGCGCCAGTTCACCATCGTTGGTTAGTAATAAAACACCGGAAGTATTTCTGTCAAGCCTTCCCACTGGATACACTCTTTCCGTAGTGGCTTTACCGATTATATCTAAAACAGTTTTCCTGTTTTGCGGATCATCAGTAGTGGTTATATAATCTTTGGGTTTATTAAGTAAAATATACACCAGGTTTTTAGCAAGAAATATCTTTTTACCATTTACATTCACTTCATCCGTTGATGCAACTTTATGGCCCGGTTCAGTAATCACTGAACCGTTTACTTTTACCAATCTTTTTTTCACCATTTCCGCTGCTTCCCTTCTGCCACAAATACCCGCATGTGCAATAAATTTATTCAATGGCATTTGTGCCGATGTTTCTTTTCTTGCATGTATAATGGGTGTTGGGGCTGGAACGACAACTCCTCCATGGCTCCTGATGGATGATTGCTGAGTCCTTACTTCTGCTTTCTTTTTATCAAAAAATTCCTGCTTTTCCTTTTTGTACTTTCTTTTCTCCTGCTTGAATTGTTCTTTGATGGCGGCGTTGCTCTTTTTAGGCTTAAACTTGTCGAAGTGACTTGCTTTCTTTTTCATGTGTAGTAGTTTGCTGTTTTACAACAGTAGTGAGGGTCAAAGATAGGTAATCAGGCTAAAAGGAAAGCCCCCGTCAACGACGAGGACTAGTTCTACTAACAAACGGATTGGGGGTTATATCGTTTCTTGTTTGAATTTAGATTCAGGTTTCCTTCTTTCCCCCTCAGGTCTTTTATACTTAGTTTCTTTAAATTTTTTCATTTGGTCTTCTGTAAGTATTGATTTCATATTTTCTTTCACTTCTTTATGCAGCTCTTTCATTTTTTTTCTCTTTTGTTCATCACTCAGTGAAGTGTTTTCACGGATGGTTTTTATTTTTTCACCAGTTGCTTTACGGTTGGATTGAATTTTCGCTGATTGCTCATCGCTTAATCCAAGAGCAATCTTCATTTTCTCAGATCTTGCTTTTCCCATTGCTTCATGCTTTGCTTGGCCGTCCACCTTCATTTTTTCCAATTGGGCTTTTTGGTCGCTGGTAAGGATGCTTTGTGTATTGATTTTATGTTCTTTGCGCAGGGCTTCAGCTTTACTTTTCCATTCTTTCACAGTAATGTTATCATTCTTCTTCAGTTCTTCCATTTGCTTATGGAAGCTTTCATTTTGTGATTTGAACTTTGCTTTCTGATCTTCTGTAAGATTTAATTTTTTCATATCCATTCCATGATGATGTTTTTTTCTTTCCATCATTGGAGGTTTTTCGCTTTTTCTTTCAGGTACTTTCTGGGCTTGTGCTGCAGAGAACATTGCAAACGCAACTGCAGATAGGATTATTTTTTTCATGATTTTTAATTTTTGTTTTGACGCCGGAGCTTCCATAAAATTTTCGGTCGGTCTGTTAAACGTATTCTTTGAAAGACCAAATTTTGAGAAAGCAGGCAGGGCTTGTTATAAAAAAATTGACCCAGTACAGACCGGGTGCAAATTGTAAAGTTTAATGAAGTATGAATTTTTTCGTAGAAAAGCACTAACGGCCATTAGCACGGTGCAATTTCTTTTTGCCAAGTTTTCAGATTGACTTGCTTTGTATTATTTAGAGCCTTAATTTACAGCTATTAAGACAACAATTTCCATAATTGAAGACAGCAAAGAGTACCAACAGGCTCTGATAACATTGATAATCGGTAGTAGAGGTTTTCAAATAGGGGAGGTATTCTCTTCTGCGGAAGAGGTATTGCCTGCTATCAGCCGGCTTACAGGAATTATTATTGTTGACATTAAGCTGCCGGGAATGAACGGGGCAAATCTTGTGTCGCACATCACTAATTCAAATAAAGAGGTGCAGTGTATGATATGCAGTATGTATGACGATGATGAGTTTATTTTTTCTGCTTTAAAAAATGGAGCTCTTGGCTATCTTTTAAAAGACAGTTCGGGAGATGAAATACTGGCGGCACTTGAAGGACTTAAAAATGGTGGATCCCCGATGAGCCCTTATATTGCCCGACGGGTGACAGCCAGCTTTCAGCAAGAGAAGGAAAAGAAAATATCAGAATTGCTTAGTAATAGGGAATACGAAGTTTTGCAACAATTGGCGCAAGGATTTATTTACAAAGAAATTGGAGAAAGGCTCTATATCAGCCATGAAACGGTGAAGCAGCACATCAAGCATATTTACCAAAAACTGCATGTGCAGAATAAAGTACAGGTATTAAATAAATTCCGAAAAAACTGATTTAGTTTTTGTTGGCTAACTGGCCACAGGCAGCGTCAATATCCTTTCCACGGCTTCTTCTCAGCCTTGCATTCACCCGGTGTTTACCAAGATATTCCATAAAAGCCTGCACTTTTTCTTCCTCCGGCTTTTCAAATTTGGCAAAGTCAATAGGATTGTACTCAATAATGTTCACCAAATCTGCAGGAACCTGGCGATAAACCTTTATCAGTTCATCAGCATCCTGTAATGAGTCGTTGAAGTTTTTGAACAAGATATATTCAAAAGTTATTTCGTTGCCTGTTTGTTTATAGAAATAATTTAACGCCTCAGTAAGTGTTTGAATATTATTGCTGTCATTGATGGGCATTATTTCATGCCGTTTTTGATCGTTTGCAGCATGTAATGATAAGGCCAGTTTGAATTTTACTTTATCATCCCCCAGCTGGCGGATGCCTTTGGCCACACCGGCTGTGGACACGGTAATTCTTTTAGGGCTCATTCCCATTCCCTGTGGTGATACAATTTTTTCAATAGACTTCAGCACATTTTTATAATTCAGCAATGGCTCACCCATGCCCATAAAAACAATATTGCTGAGCTTTTTTTCATTGGTCTTTTCACATTGTTCGTTGATGAGGGCTACCTGGTCATATATCTCATCAAACTCCAGATTTCTCTTTCTATCAATATAACCCGTAGCACAGAATTTACAACTAAGGGAACAGCCAATTTGCGAAGAAACACAGGCTGTGTATCTTGATTTTGTGGGAATAAGCACACCTTCTATCAAATGCCCGTCGTGAGTTTTAAACCGGGATTTAATGGTTCCGTCTTCGCTGAATTGGGTAGCATCAACCATTAAACCAGGTAAAATGAATTCGGCAGCTAATTTCTGGCGCAGATCTTTGGATATATTGGTCATGCCATCAAAATGCTGTACTGGTTTCAACCAAAGCCATTCATACACTTGCTTGGCACGGAATTTTTTTTCTCCCAACCCTTCAAAATACTGTTCTATATCAGCAAGGCTCAAATGCCTGATATTCCTGACCGCCGTTTTTGCCATGCGGCAAAGATAACAAACCACGGCTCGGAGCAGGAGAATACCTGAATCGGTTATCTTGCAGCCTCATTTATTAATACATGAAACCAGTTTACATAATTGATGTTGTCAGAAGCCCTATTGGAAAATATGGTGGCGCATTATCCAGCATCCGTCCAGATGATTTGCTTGCATATGCTATTAAAGCTTTGCTGCAAAGAAATGATTCTATTGACATAAATGCAATTGAAGATGTGATTGCCGGTGCTGCCAACCAGGCCGGGGAAGACAACCGGAATGTGGCAAGAATGGCTGCATTGCTGGCAGGGTTGCCGGTAACAGTTGCGGGTAATACAGTGAACCGTCTTTGTGCTTCCGGACTCCAGGCCATTATGGACGCAGCAAGACAGGTAATATGCGGTGATGCAGAATTGATAATTGCCGGTGGCGTGGAAAACATGACAAGGGCTCCTTTTGTTATGGCTAAAGCGACTTCTGGTTTTCAACGAACTGCTGAAATTTATGATACAACCCTCGGCTGGCGGTTTATCAATAAGAAACTATCTGACATGTATCACCCATACAGTATGGGGGAAACGGCGGAGAATGTGGCAAAGCAATGGAATATTTCCCGGCAGGAGCAGGATGAGTTTGCATTAGCCTCGCAGCAGAAATATTTTGCTGCCAGGTCTGCAGATAAATGGGCAGATGAAATTGCTGCTATTGAATTCAACGAAAAAGGGCTTATCAACTGGTTTGTAAATGATGAATACCCGAGAGAAACTTCATTGGAAAAATTGGCTGCCTTAAAACCTGCCTTTATAAAAGAGGGCACTGTAACAGCTGGCAATTCCTCCGGCATTAATGATGGCGCAGCAGCCATGTTGCTGGCTAATGATGACGCTGTAAAAAAATACGACCTGACCCCGCTGGCAAAAATTGTTTCTATGGCAGTGGCCGGAGTTGACCCTTCTATAATGGGCATTGGCCCGGTACCTGCTACAAAAAAGGCGCTGCAAAGAGCCGGTTTAAAAATCAGCGATATTGATTTGATAGAACTGAACGAAGCATTTGCATCGCAGTCGATTGCTTGTATAAAAGAACTGGGTTTAGATATTAATAAGGTAAATGTGAACGGCGGTGCTATTGCCATCGGCCATCCGCTTGGGTGCAGTGGTGTCCGCATTTCTGCCACCCTGCTGCATGAAATGAAAAGGCGAAATGCAAAATATGGCTTGGCCACCATGTGTGTGGGGGTAGGGCAGGGGGCTGCAATTATTTATGAAAAGGTATAAGAAATTAATACCAGCTGTGACTTTTTTGCTGTAATTTTCGTCAGGTATTCACAAAAACTACACTATATGAAAAAAGTATTTCTGTCCTTATTTATGCTGTTTGGCTTTATGGCTGTTAATGCACAAACAGACTCCTTACAACAATACACCGGCAAGTTTAAATTTCCTGATGGAAGCCCGGTAACTGAAATCACAATTACGATTGATAATGGCCTTTTAATGGCCACTTCTGCAATGGGTAGCACAGAATTTAAACCCACCTCTACCGTGGATGTATTTGAGATAGTAGCTTATGGCGGCACTGCTACTTTTAAAAAGAAAGAGGGAAAAGTAACCAGCCTTCAAATATTGGTGGGGGATGTGAATATGGAAGGTGAAAAAACGGAAGGAATTGTTTTAAATCTGTCAGCATCATCTTTATCGTTTCTGCGAAAGCAAAACTGAAAAAAATATTATAAAAATAGGCTGACTTGAAAAAGTGAGCCTATTTTTATTTGTCAGCTTTATTTCATTAGTTCTTTTTTATAATAGGAGGAGTAAATTTTTCCATTTTCACTTTCCCTTTAGGCGTCTTTACCGGAGGTGGTGGAGGTGGCGGTACAATTTTCTTTTCTTCCTGCTTTATTTCAACAAGTGTGATAGTTTCAGTGTTAATATTGCCTCTCTCTTCAGCAGTTTGATTGCTATCAGGGTTAACAATATCCTCCTTCTCTTCAATCATCCCATTCATCATTACAAACAATTGTTTTAGTGCATTCTCATTTTTATTCCCGATCCTGAATTCCATCGTGGTGTTGATACTCTCATTTTCATATTCACCACCATACACAACGATATCACCAAATGTATTCAATAGCATTTCATTGATACCGGTATTGTTTCGTTCAGGTCTGTTCTTATTCATTATTTGCGAAATGATCTCCCGCATATTAATGTCTAACACCATGGGATGCTGACTATAAGTGGTCAGGTATTCAGGAACTTCTCCCGTACCCGTATTATTCAAAAATGCGGTAGCAGCAGCCTCAGATAAAGAGAGTACCAGCATATCATCATTGTATTTTGCTACCGGGCTAGGATCTTTGATCTTAAAGTTCTCTTTTTTGCTTAGAGAATCCCAAACCGGCATGATAGCCGACTTCAACTTTTCAAATTTTGTTTTATCAGCGATCGGCATTGCCAGAATAACCTGGAATCCATTGAGGGTACTTAATACACCAGTCATAGAATCCAATACCGCTGTACTATCATTTTTTAAAACAGCAAGTAGCATGTCGCTTTTAAAAACATCTTTCGCAAGACTTAAATCAAAGGGGATTTCTTTTTTAAAGCTATCCAGCATTTCCATCAAACCACTTTTTTGAAGCATTTCTGCCCCCATTTCACGACTGAAAGACATATTCATTAATGCTAATAATTTTCCCTGAGGCAGTCGGCGAACCAGTTCGGTATTTTGAACCGTATTTGGATATTTCTTATAGATTTCTAACATGGCTCCTTCTATGAAATTGCGGCTCTTCATCACAATCTTTCCATCTTCAAAATTGATCTGAGCTGCCTTATTGCTACCGGTAAATGCCTGAAGCTTGGTAAGGATTCCTTTCAGGGGTAAAATGTTTTCACTTATCAGGTTGCTTCCACCAATTGTCAATATTTTAATATCGGCTTTACTTTCCATCAAATCTTTGAAACGGGGGTTAGCACTTAACAAGCCATTGGTTTTTGGAGTAAGTAACTGAAAACAGAGATCCCGTTGTGAGTTCTTAAACTTTTCCATTAACCTGTCAATATCAAAAGGTGGTTTTGCGAGGGTGTCATCAACCATTGTTGAATCACCAAAATTGTGGTACTTGAATATTTCGTCTGTCATTTCCTGGCTGTAACCTGATGTCATTACAAAAATGTCTTTATTCCATCCGGCCGTCATTTTACCATCGGCAGAAAGAATCCTGTCCGTACCATACACTTTTATCATATCATGACCGTCGGCATCTTTCATTAATTCTTTAATGTTGCTGGTAAAGGTTTCAGCATTCTGAAGTTTTACAAACAGGTGTATGATGGGCTGTGCCCGGTCATACCTGTCCTTGCCCTGGTATTTTATTGTCAAAACAATACCGGCAGATAAATCAATACCCGATTTTTCCGGCGTCGAAAGAAAAGAAAGGAATGGAGACCCTTCTTTTTTCATCAATTCTCTATACATAAAACTCTGCCGGAAATCTTCAGCAGGAATCTTGCTGCCCATACTTTTTACATCAAAATGAATCACCATAGTAACATCCTCCGGAATATACTTAAGCAAAGGATTGCTTTGAGAAAAAGCAACTGACTGCAGTAGTAATGCAGTAGTAATCAGAAAAAATGTTTTAAGTCTCATGGTCGCAGTGTTTAAAAATTATAATTCAATAACCCGTTTGTGGAAATTGTTTCCTGCTGGCTGGTCGACAGATTTTTAATCGTACAGGTGTTTTCTTTCAGTTCTTTATCGCCGATGATGATGATAAAAGGAATGTTTTTCTTTTCGGCGTATTTAAATTGCTTGTCAAACTTTGATTGTTCATGAAACAGTTCACTCCGCACACCTTTATTGCGCAGTTGCTGCATCAGGCCGAAAGCTGCTTTACTTTCTGCTTCACCTAAATTGAAAAACAATACCTGGGTGCCAATATGCACATCAGCCGGAAACAGGTTCAGTTCTTCCATCACATCATAAATTCTGTCCACACCAAAAGAAATACCTACACCGGGAATATTGGGAACGCCAAATAAACCGGTAAGATCATCGTAGCGGCCACCACCACCGATGCTGCCGATGCTTACATTCAGGGCTTTTATTTCAAAAATAGAACCGGTGTAATAATTTAATCCTCTTGCTAAGGTGGGTTCAAGAACCAGTTCTGTATTTTGAGTTGCAAGTTGAGATATGATATAGCTTATTTCTTCAATGCCTTTGATACCAGTTGCATTCTCTCCGAAAATCTTTTTTAGCCCGGATAGTTTTTCATCGTTACTTCCTGAAATAGTAAGATATTTTTCTATAGCACTTACTTGTTCGTCAGCCAAACCCCGGTTGCTTAGTTCTTCTTTTACTTTGTCTAAACCAATCTTATCTAATTTATCAATAGCAACAGTAATGTCTGTTAGCTTATCAGCGTCACCGCATATTTCTGCTAAGGCGGTAAGGATTTTACGGCTATTGATTTTTATTTCAACCGGTATATTTAGTTTTTTAAAAACTGTTGAATAAATATTGGCAAGCTCTATTTCATTAAGCAATGCATTACTTCCCACCACATCAGCATCGCATTGATAAAACTCTCTGTATCTTCCTCTTTGCGGCCGGTCAGCTCTCCATACGGGTTGTATTTGATAACGTTTAAAAGGGAAAGTGAGTTTGTTATGATTCATTGCTACATAACGGGCAAATGGAATGGTGAGATCGTATTTTAAAGCTTTAAATGAAATATTGTTTTTTAGTTTAGGCAAATAATATGTTTGCCATTCTTTATCTGTAAGAAGTTCTTTAGCAAAATGTTCCAAAATTTCTGGATTAAACTCCTGGAAAGGCTTTTTGAATTGGTTTATAACAGTTGGGTCAGTTCTTTTATATTTTTCAGTTTGATTTGAGTAATCTTTAAACACATTTTGAAGTCCTATAAAAAATTCTGTAGAGAAAGGATTGCCCGATTCCAAAACCCTATAAATCAATTTATCACCTTCCTCTCCGTACTTACCCATCAGCGTCTCAATATTCTCCATCACCGGTGTTTCTAGCGGCTGAAATCCATACAGCTCAAATACATTACGAATAGTATTCAAAATATAATTCCTCTTCCGAACTACATCCGGCCCGAAATCCCTTGTTCCTTGTGGTAATGATGGTTTTGCCATTATATAGACATTACGAATTAATAGTTTCTTGCAAAGCCCCTTTAGGGGTTGGGGTATATTTTTCTACAATCGCATCACAAACTTCATCAATCATTTTATACACTTTATGATAGCCTGCCTCTGTTCCATAATATGGATCAGGCACATCCATGTTTTTACCGGGATGCAATTCATTCATCAGCAAATCTGCTTTTAATGCATCAAATTTTTTTCCGGCAATACGACGCATTTCATCCTTCACATCTTCTGCCAACGCATATATTTTATCATACACTTCAAAATCTACTGCGGTAAACCTTCTGGCTCTCTGCTTGCTGATATCAACACCGTTAAGTTTTGCCACTTTCTGTGATAATGGATGTGGCGGCTCTCCGGTATGATAACTGTTCGTTCCCGCACTTTCTACACTCCATGTTAAACCTGCGGTAAAAGCTTTCTCTTGCAGAATGCCTTCTGCCAACGGACTGCGGCAGATATTTCCAAGGCAAACCATTAAAATTTTCATAAAGCAAAGATAGGAATGCAGGTTCATGGTTCATCGTTCATAGCCGACCCGGTTTCCTAACTATGAACTTATGGATTTTGTAGCTAATCAGCATCTAACTATCAAACACACCACGATGACAAACAGTGAAATTTTAAAAGCAAATCTTCTCGACATAGTTTTCGAGAACCGCAACAAAGATTATGGTGCATATACGCTGCGTACAGGTTATAATGCCCGGATGCTTACAGCACTTGGCGCAGGCCTGTCCGTTATCCTGCTGTTTGTTTTTATCATTACTACCGGTAAAAGCAAAACCAGCAGCAATCCAGTTATCAATACAAATGAAGGTATAGTGATCAGGACAATTGAAATGCCCAAAGAAAAAATAAAGGAGCCTGAAAAACCTAAAGAGGTTGTTAAGCAAAAGCCAGTACAGAAAACAGCGACTATTAATTATTCTGCTCCTCCAAAAATTGAAAAGGATAAAGAGGTAAAAAATGCGATGGTAGCGGTGAAAGAATTGGAGGGTAAAGAAATCTCCACTAAAACAACTGACGGCAAAGTGGCTGATAACACAGTCATATTAAATAAGGAGCCGGTTAAAGAACCCGGCACCGGCATTATAGATAATTCGGGATTCTCGCAACCGGAGTTTATAATACAAGAAAAAGACCCGCAGTTCCCCGGTGGACAGGAAGCACTGAAGCAGTTTCTGGCCCGTAACCTGCAAACACCGGAAGATCTGGAAAGCGGTGAAAGAAAAGTTGTGCGGATAAAATTTAAAGTGGACAAAGATGGTTCGGTAAACACTTTTGAAATATTGACCAGTGGGGGTGGTGAGTTGGACAATGAAGTAGCCAGGGTTTGTAAAAAAATGCCCCGCTGGATACCCGCTGTGCAGAACGGAATTAATGTTCCTGTAAGTTATGTGCTGCCTGTAACATTTATCGGCACAGAAGAGTAAAATTATATAATTTGCTGCCCCTGAAACTATTGGATAATGTTTGAAGACTACGAGAAGAAAAAGAGAAAACAGATTTCATTTATGAAGTCCCTGCTGGATTACGGTATGGGCTTCATGATTTTATTGGGTGGAATATTTTTTTTCTTCCGGGACAAGTTTCACATTTCGTTCAATGAACGTTTCCCCCCGAATGACATGGATAAAATATTTGGTGTCATTTGTCTTGTTTATGGATGCTGGCGTATTTACAGGGGCTATCAGAAAAATTATTTTCGATGAGATTTAGCAAGAAGACAAACCTTTATAGCTCCTGCCTGCCAATTATAATATGTTGCTTGCTTTTATTGGCAGGCTGTAAATCTTTCAGGGACGAGCAGGACAAACTGCCCGATAATAGTTATAAAGGGACTATCAACGTAAGTGCCGATGAAACTTTTAAACCTGTGATTGATGAAATGGTACAGGTGTATGAATCACAGCATCCGGGAACAAAAATTATGGTGCAATACAAGCCGGAAGCAGAATGCCTGCAGGATATGCTAACAGACAGCATCCGGATGATTATCAGTACCCGTAGATACAACGAAGATGAAAGAAGTCTGATGATAGATTCTATGAAGGTTTCACCAAGAAGTATGGTAATTGCAAGAGATGGTATTGCCGTTATTGTACATCCGTCAGCACCCGATTCATTATTCAGGATGACAGACATCCGGGAAATATTAACAGGCAGATTTAAGAAAAATTTAATTCCGGTATTTGACGGGCTAAAAGCAACCAGTACAGTACGTTTTATCATCGATTCAGTGCTGCGGGGCGACACACTGACTTCCAAAGCAATGGCAGCCCGCAGCAGCGAAGCAGTGCTTGATTATGTCTCTAAAAACCCCAACGCAGTCGGTTTTATAGGCGTAAGCTGGATTGGAAACCCGGAAGACACATCGCAATTGAGTTTTTTGAAGAAAATAAGAGTGGCAGGCGTGGAGTGTACAGATATACCCGATGCATTTGTTAAAGCCTTCCAGGCAAACATTTACATAAAGCGGTATCCTATGGTACGGGATTTGGTTTATATACTAAAAGAGAACTATAAAGGACTTGGAACCGGATTTGCAAACTTTATGAGTGGTGAGATTGGACAATTGATTTTTAAAAGAGCCTACCTGGCACCTGCCCAAAAAACTTTTGGCATACGACCAGTGAAACTGAACGAGTAAAAAAAGTAGCTATATTTAAAACGTAAAAGAAGAAGAAAATGAAGAAGAAAACCACAATTACATTTTTAGCTGCCGGGCTACTATTAGTATCCGGACTAAAAGCACAAACAATACAGGAGGGCATGAACCACCTGTATGCCGACAGGTTCAAAAGTGCTGTTACAGTTTTTGAAAAATTACTGGCAACAAATCCTAATAACATGGAGGCAACCTACTGGCTGGGTCAAACATATTTTGATATGGATGACAATGGTAAGGCCCGTCAGTTATATGAAAAGGCATTAGCTACTAATGGCAGTGCACCACTTATATTAGTGGGTTTAGGTCATGCCGATTTGCATACTAACAAAACCAGCGATGCCCGTCAGAAATTTGAAACGGCTATTACAACCGCTACCAACAGCAAAAAAGTAACCGATCCGGTAGTGCTTACTGCTATTGGCCGTGCCAATGTGGATGCCAAAGCTGGCGACCCTGCCTATGCTGTTCAAAAGCTGGAAATGGCCGATATGGGGCTAAAAATTAAAAACACAGAAACTCTTTTACAGTTAGGTAATGCCTATCGTAAAGCTAACCCCGGACAAGGCGGTGGCCAGGCTTTTGAAACCTACAATAAGGCATTGCAGACAGACCCTTCCTTTGCAGTAGCCAATTTACGGCTAGCAAAATTGTTCGAATCGCAGAAAAACTGGGAGTTAGTATTGAAATATTTAACTGATGCAACAAAAAGCGATGCAAAATTTGCACCTGCTTATTATGAACTGTTTTATTACAATTTTTTCCGGGCAAAATTCCCTGAAGCTGAGGAGCAATTGACAAAATATATTGCTAGTTCCGACCCGGAACCACAGCATGAATATCTCTTTGCACAATTATGCTGGGCAAGAAAAGATTTTGCTTGTGCTGTATCTAGAGCAGAATCTGTAGTTACAGCTATGGGTGATAAAACAAAACCCAAAGTATATAAACTGCTGGCAGATGCTAATTTCCAGAAAGGAGATTATACGAATGCCAAACTATACATGGATAAGTATTTTGGAAAGGAAAAGACAGAAGACCTGATTGCAAACGATTATAAGTTACTGGCAGATATTTTAGCAAAAACCGGAGGTACAAATGATGAAGTATTTAATGCGTATGTAAAAGGAGCTGCAGTTGATACAGTACTTACTTCAAAAATTGATTTTTTAAAGCAAGGGGCTAAAGTATTCAAAGACCTTAAAATAAGAGATAAAGAAGGGGATATTATACAGAAGATAATTGACTTAAAACCTAAGCCTACAATCAACGATTATTTTGATTTAACACTGGCCCGTTATTTCAGTGGCGATTATACAAAATCGAGGGCTATGTCTTCTGTAATGATAGAGAAATTCCCTGAACAACCTTATGGGTATGAATGGAAATTTAACAGCAGCAATGCGGTTGACACGGTTAAAAAAGACAGTATTGCTGTGCCGGATGCCCTGGAATTGTATGCATTTGCACAAAAGGACACAGCGAAATTTAAAAAGCAGTATCTGAGCTCTATAAAATTTCTGGGTGCATATTATATAAATCAGGCAAAGGACAAGGCGAAGTCATTAGAGTTTTTTACGAAATGGCTGGAAGCCGACCCTGCTAACGCTGTTACTATTCAGGGCTATATTGAGCAGATTAAAAGAATGCCATCGAGGCCGGCGGCCACTTCACCTAATGGAAACCCTGTGCCAAAGAAACCGGCAGCTACTAAGTCAACGACAACAAAATCTAAAACTACAGTTGCCAATAAAGGAACTGTTGCAAAGAAATAAAACTCGGTTTTCTTCTTTTACAAAGAAAATCCCTTGCCGTTATGGCGGGGGTTTTTCTTTTTGGCAAATCGCCACTGTAAGGTCATTTTAGTTAAGGTATTTTCAGCCCATCGCCTTATTTTTGCCCACAGTACAAAAGCCTATGTTTCACTTACTTCAAACCAGCCTCAACAGTGCGGATGCCGGGTCTTATTTGCCGGTGGCCATCCAGGTTTTTATTGCGGTAGGGCTGGTTGTTTTTCTAACGGTTGTTACCCATTTATTAGGGCCAAAAAGGAAAACTTCTGATAAGCTGCAAAATTTTGCCAGCGGTATTGAAAGCCACGGAGATGCCCGCCAGCCGATGGCGATTAAGTATTTCCTGACAGCCATTTTATTTGTTTTGTTTGATGTAGAAGTGATTTTCTTCTATCCTTATGCCGTGAATTTTAAAGAGTTGGGGTGGCCCGGGTTTTGGGCAGTTTTTATGTTTGTTGGATTCTTCCTTTGTGGGTTTATATATATTCTGAAGAAAGGGGCTTTGAAGTGGGAAGATTAATTTGAAAATGTGCTAATTAGCTGATGTGCTGATGAACACAGACCCGGATGTTTTGTTATTTTAATTAGCACATTAACAAATCATCAAAATAACTAATTGACTATGGCTCGTCCTGTATCATATAATCTAATCAAAAAGCCGCTGGAGGCCGATATCAGCATAGTTGATATACCCGAAGGTCAGCAAGGCGAAGGTTTTTTTGCTACCAAACTCAACAATGTGATTGGTTTGGCAAGAAAGAATTCTATCTGGCCACTGCCATTTGCCACTTCTTGCTGTGGTATTGAATTTATGGCTACCATGGGTTCGCATTACGATTTGGCAAGATTTGGTTCAGAAAGGGTAGGCTTTTCTCCTCGCCAATGTGATTTATTGATGGTAATGGGAACAATTGCTAAAAAGATGGGGCCGGTATTGAAGCAAGTTTACCTGCAAATGGCAGAACCTCGTTGGGTAATAGCAGTTGGTGCTTGTGCCAGCAGTGGTGGTATTTTCGATACTTACAGTGTGTTGCAAGGAATAGACCAGGTAATACCTGTGGATGTGTATGTACCAGGTTGTCCGCCAAGACCCGAAGCGATAATTGATGGAGTGATGAGGATACAGGATTTAGTGGGTAAAGAAAGTTTGAGAAGAAGAAATGGAGAACGATATAAGTTATTATTAGAAAGTTACGGAATACAATAGGCAGATGTGCCAATTTGAAAATGTGCCAATGGCATTAACGAACGAAATAATTAAGACAAGACTAACAGAAAAATTTCCTGAGCAGGCGACTGCTTTCGAAGAACCCTATGGTATGCTCACCTTCGAAGCACCAAAAGAGCTGAACCTGAAAGTGCTTAATTTTTTATATGATGATGAAGAATTGAAGTTTCGCTTTATGACTGACTTGTGCGGTGTCCATTATCCGGACAAGAAAGGAAGAGAAATCGCCGTGGTTTATCATTTGCATAACCTTGAGGATAATGTTCGTATTCGCTTCAAAGTGTTTACTGATATAAATCAACCAGATATTTATACAGCCACAGGATTATTTTCTGCGGCTAATTGGATGGAGAGAGAAACCTATGATTTTTACGGGGTGAATTTTGTCGGTCATCCAAAACTGAAAAGAATATTGAATGTGGATGAAATGGATTATTTCCCGATGCGGAAAGAATTTCCATTGGAAGACCAAACAAGGATTGATAAAGATGATGAGATGTTTGGAAGGGGATAAGGTAATTAGTTAATTTGATGATTTGGAAATGTGATAATTGAAGCTCTTTTGAAATTTGCTGCAAGCCCCGTAGGGGCTGAATGTCGGTAGCCCCAGATGCAATCCGGGGAAATGAAAATGAAGAATGTATTCAGAACCCCGTAGGGGTTCAACAAAAGAAAACATAGAAGTTAGGAAACATCTTCGCTTGGGCGGGGCGAATTGAGGAAAATAAAGTGCTGTGAGAAATTGGGGTGGGTTCCTGAGTAGAATTACAGAACGTACAAGAGTGCGATGCAACAAACGATGATAGTAGTACTCAAGTTGGGCAAATAAAAATTTATCAAGACAGCAATGTCAGAACAACATATCAAATTACCTGAAGGCTCGATTGAAAAAACAACCACGACGCTGAACCTGGGACCTACCCACCCGGCGACGCATGGTGTGATGCAGAATATCCTGGAACTAGATGGCGAACGAATTGTTTCTACAGAACAAACCATTGGGTACATCCACCGGGCTTTTGAAAAAATTGCCGAGAGAAGACCGCTGGCACAAATAACTACACTGACAGACCGGTTGAATTATTGTTCTTCTCCAATTAATAATATGGGCTGGCATCTTACCTGCGAGAAACTGTTGGGAGTAAAAACACCGAAGAGAGTTGATTATCTCCGTGTGATCATTATGGAGCTATCAAGAATTTCTGACCATTTGATTTGCAATTCCATTGTAGGTGTGGATGCAGGAGCTTATACTGGCTTTTTGTATGTAATGCAATACCGGGAACTGATTTATGAAATCTATGAAGAGGTTTGCGGGGCAAGATTGACAACGAACATGGGTCGTATCGGTGGCTTTGAAAGAAATTTCAACAATATCGCTTTTGAAAAAATAGAAAAGTTCCTGAAAGAATATCCCAAAGTGCTGAAGGAGTTTGAAAACCTGTTTCAGCGTAACAGGATTTTTATGGATAGAACAAAGGGTACCGGAGCTATCAGTGCGGACAGGGCATTGAATTATGGGTTCACTGGTCCAAACCTGCGGGCAGCAGGTGTTGACTATGATGTAAGGGTGCATACACCTTATAGTTCTTATGAAGATTTTCAATTCAATATTCCCGTTGGTAAAACCGGCGACAACTATGACCGTTGGTTGGTAAGAGAAAAAGAAATGTGGGAGAGCCTCAGCATCATCGAACAGGCTTATCAAAAGGTACAGGAGTTTAAAGGAATAGATGCGGATGTTTATCATGCAGATGTTCCTGAATATTATTTGCCCGAGAAAGCAGATGTATATACTAAAATGGAAGCTTTAATTTACCATTTTAAAATCATCATGGGTGAAACCGATATTCCGGCAGGTGAAGTATATCAGTCAGTAGAAGGTGGAAATGGTGAGCTGGGATTTTACTTAATCAGTGATGGCGGACGGACGCCGTATCGTTTACATTTCCGCAGACCTTGTTTTATTTATTATCAGGCATTTGAAGAATTGACAAAAGGTGCGATGCTAAGTGATGCGATTATGACTATGAGCAGTTTGAATTTGATTGCGGGAGAATTAGATGCGTAATTGATTTGCAAATGTGACGATATGCAGATGTGCAAATTAAATACAGGGTTATAAAATTTGAATTTTAGAAAGAAGATAAAATGAGTGTTCAGTTTTCAGATAAATCATTACAAGAAGTAAAACGGATAATTAATTTTTATCCGGAAGGAATGCAGAAGAGTGCTGTTATTCCTATACTGCATTTGGCACAACAGGAATTTGGCGGTTGGTTGAGTTCGGAAACAATGGATTATGTTGCTTCACTGTTACAACTGGAGCCAATTGAAGTATATGAAGTAGCAACTTTCAACAGCATGTATAATTTAAAACCAGTTGGTAAATACATGTTTGAAATTTGCCAAACAGGGCCTTGTATGCTGAATGGAAGTGATGATATTATTAAATACATCTATGATAAACTCGGTATCAAACCTGGTGAAACAAGTGAAGATGGAATGTTTACATTGAAAACGGTGGAATGTCTCGGTGCCTGTGGCTATGCGCCGATGATGCAGATGGGAAAAAATTACCGGGAACATCTGACAAAAGAAAAAGTGGATGCGATAATAATAGAGTGCAGAAATAATGCAGCGGCTAAAAACTAAACATGAAAAAGTTATTAGTCACAGTTCTTTTATTGAATGTTTTTTTTGCTAATGCGCAAACCGATGAAGAAAAGTTGACTTTGACTTTGAAAGAGTTTCATCAGGCCTTGGTAAAAAAGAATACGGTTTCTATTAACCAGCAAACGGATAAAGCATTAAGCTACGGACATAGCAACGGCTGGGTGGAAACAAAAACTGAAATGATAAAAAACTTGGAAACAGGTTATACGAGTTATAAAAGTATAAAAGAAGATAGCCTGCAGGTAGTGATAAGTGGAAATGTAGCGAATGCGAGGTTTGTTGGTGATTATGAGGTTTCATTGAATGGAGGAAATGCAGTTGTATATCATTTGAAAGTATTAGAAGTGTGGTTGAAGAAAGGGAAAAGATGGTTGTTGTTTGCGAGGCAGGCGATTCGATGATGTAGGAGTTCTTAAAAACATGAAATGAAGTAGTCAGATATGGGAAGAAAATTATTATTAGACAAAGCTCACATTGAAAACATCAGGCTCTATGATGTGTACCGCCGTGAAGGTGGTTATCGTAGTGTGGAAAAGGCATTGAAGACAATGACACCTGATGCAGTAACGGATGAAGTGAAAAAAAGCGGATTGAGAGGCCGTGGCGGCGCTGGTTTTCCAACAGGAATGAAATGGGGTTTCCTAGCAAAGCCTGCAGGAGTGCCCCGCTATCTCGTTGTGAATGCTGATGAATCTGAACCCGGAACTTTCAAGGACAGGTATTTAATGGAGTTCATTCCGCATTTGCTGATTGAAGGAATGATTACTTCTTCTTTTGCATTGGGTTCCAACAGAGCTTATATCTATATCCGTGGTGAATATTCATGGATAGTTGATATTCTGGAACAGGCGATACAGGAAGCTAAAAATAATGGATGGTTGGGTAAAAATATTTTAGGTAGCGGTTTCGATTGTGGGATTTATGTACAACTTGGTGCCGGTGCTTATATCTGTGGTGAAGAAACTGCTTTGCTTGAATCATTAGAAGGCAAGAGAGGTAACCCAAGAATCAAACCACCATTCCCGGCGGTAAAAGGTTTATGGGATTGTCCAACCGTAGTAAATAATGTAGAAACAATCGCTGCTGTTGTTCCCATCATCAATGAAGGCGGAGAAGATTATGCAAAAATTGGTGTTGGAAAATCAACTGGTACTAAACTGATAAGTGCCTGTGGTAACATCAAGAAACAAGGTGTGTATGAAATTGATATGACCATCAGTGTAGAAGAATTTATTTACAGTGATGAATATTGTGGCGGTATTACCAACGGAAGAAAATTGAAAGCTTGTATCCCGGGCGGCTCATCCGTTCCTATTTTACCGGCTAATTTGTTATTGACTACAGCGAAGGGCGAAAAAAGAATGATGACCTATGAAAGTTTGGCTGAGGGTGGTTTTGCAACAGGCTCTATGATGGGTTCTGGTGGTTTTATTGTATTGGATGATTCTCAGTGTGTGGTTCGGCATACTTACACACTGGCAAGATTCTATCGTCATGAAAGTTGCGGGCAATGTTCTCCTTGTCGTGAAGGAACAGGCTGGATGGAAAAAATATTATTGAATATCGAGAATGGGAAGGGAAAAATGAGTGATATTGATTTACTCTGGGATATACAGAGGAAGATTGAGGGAAATACCATTTGTCCGTTGGGTGAAGCAGCAGCATGGCCGGTGGCAGCAGCGATACGACATTTCAGGGATGAGTTTGAATGGCATATCACTAATGCGGATGATGCGCAAAGAAGAAATTATGGATTGATGCATTATGCAGACCCGATACATGTACCAGTATAAAGTGTCACGCAAAGCCGCTAAGAAGTTTGCGTCTTAGCGGCTTTGCGAGAAACAAAAAATAAAATGGCGGAAGAAATTAAAAAAGAAGCACCTGCAAGTTTTAAACCTGATAGCTATCAGGTCACTATTGACAACATAACTGTCGAAGTGGCTCCGGGTACATCTATATTAAATGCTGCAAGAAAAATTGGTGGTGATGTTACTCCACCTGCCATGTGTTACTATAGCAAATTGCAGGGCAGTGGTGGTAAATGCCGCACTTGCTTGGTGGAAGTGGCTGCTGGTTCTGCTGCAGACCCAAGACCGATGCCGAAATTAGTTGCATCATGCCGCACTAATGTAATGGATGGCATGATTGTAAAAAATATTACCAGTGAAAGGGTAACGGATGCAAGAAATGGGGTGGTAGAATTTTTATTGATTAATCATCCGCTGGATTGTCCTATCTGCGACCAGGCCGGTGAGTGCCACTTGCAGGATTTGGGTTACGAACATGGCAAAGAAGGCACCCGTTACGAATTTAAAAGAAGAACATTTGAGAAAGAAGATATAGGGCCTTACATACAGTTGCACATGACAAGGTGTATTCTTTGTTATCGTTGTACATATGTAGCCGACCAGCTAACTGACAATAGAGTGCATGGAATTTTGGACAGGGGCGACCATGCTGAAATCTCTACTTATATTTCCAAAGCAATTGATAATGACTTCAGCGGTAACATGATTGATGTATGTCCGGTTGGGGCATTAACAGATAAAACATTCCGCTTTAAAAACCGAGTATGGTTTACCAAACCGGTAGATGCACACCGTGATTGCGACAAATGCTGTGGTAAAGTAACCTTGTGGCAACGTGGTGATGATGTATTGAGAGTAACAGGCAGAAAAGATGAATGGGGTGAAGTGCAAAGCTATGATGGTAAACCCGGCTGGATTTGCAACACCTGCCGATTTGACAAGAAACATGCAAATGATTGGGTAATTGAAGGACCGACCAGCATTAATCGTCATTCTGTTATTTCGCAAGGACATTATTTGGGTTTGCAAAAACCAAAAGAAACGATTGCAGAAGTAATGGGTGGCAGAGACCCGAAATTGCTTATGGATATTCATACTATCAGTGATGTGAATAAAGTAGAGTTAAGTGAATTGCCAGGTCCGGCAACAAGTAAAACATTTGAGAACGGTGAAAAGTGAATTAAGAGAAGTGTATGGGGAACCGGGCTAAATATATTTTAATAAAAGTTCTTTGTTTGGCGATTCTCACTGCATGTGATGGGGAGGTTAAAAAAAGGAACGATAAGGTTTGGAAGATACTGGATGCCGATTTTCACGGATCTGATACCATTCTTACTGATATCAGTTACGATAATTGTTTTCTTAGTGTGTACCCTGATAGTACGTATACTTTTTTTCTGAACGGCTTTTACGCCGAAGGAGATTTGGTTGACCGGCATGGCGAATACAGGTTGATGAGACAAGGGCGTGTAGGAGCAAGTTTTGTTTTCGAAGAACAGTCGGGCGATATGGCGACGATCAGTTTCCAGTTTGCCGATACTGCAGGAATGAAGACAAGAAATAGCGATGAAGTTGCACATTCACTGGAGTTACCGGCTAAACTATTGTTCAGTGGATTCCGGCTGGACCTGCAACGTGAAAAAAGGGCGAAGATTGCCGATCCATACACCAGAGATATGAATCGCTGGAGGGAGAAGGCCAGGCATAAAGAATCATTGACTGAGATCAGGGAAAGATTGAAAAATCATGTGGCCTTCATGAAAGTTTATTTTGAGAATGCCATCGAGATCGGTCTGGGTACAGTTTCGGAGCCAAATCTTGCTTCACCATTTGAAGTTTTTACCAATGGGATAAGACTCCGGAAGTTTGAAGAGATAAAAGACTGGCAGGATTTGTTTTTTGATAATGAGGATGCGAAGAATGGCTATATGATGCTGGACAAAGCCATGGAGACGAGATTTACGCTGATAAAAACGGAGAATGCTTTTGAACTGAATGCGGACATATTTGGGAAATTATTGAAAGTGATCGATTAAAAACGAATTATTAAAAATAACCAGGGATGTTTTTTTTGAGTATTGATTTGTGGTTGATTTTAGAAAAAGCATTGCTGATTGGCGGTATTGTTGGTCTGTCATTCTTTATTGCTATGTACACAACGTATGCAGAA
>JANNCC010000313.1:0-2119 GCA_031386125.1 Chitinophagaceae bacterium | reverse complement strand
TGTATCAAAAGTTTAGGAAACTTCTATTCTATCCATTGAACTACGGGACCAGGCCTTTTTAAAGGCGGGCGGCAAAAATAATTTATCTTCTTCAATAAAACATTTCCTTTTTTAAGTGAAACCCCTATCTTTAAAATTCATCCCGTTTTCTCCTGTATCCTCCTGAAAACTTACACTGATTGAGCCGGCAGCAGTACCCTTTTGAAAACCAATTACATCGTTTTAACCGGTCAAAAGATATTTATTTGGTTTTCAAATTTTTCAACTTATGCCTGTCAATCCCCTGAGTAAAGCTGCCATGCTGATGGTGGTAATTGTATTAACTGGTTTAATAGCCTGGGAACTGTTCCTTAGAAATAAAGGAATTACTGTTGCTTATGATGATGGGCCGGCACTTTGGTCACATAAGCGATCCATGGTTTATGAACCAGCAGACAAAAGCACTGTTTTTATTGGCTCATCCCGTATTAAATACGACCTGGATATTGATACCTGGAAAAATATTACTGGTGACCTGCCAGTACAGCTGGCTGTGGAAGGCCACTCCCCCCTTCCTGCATTATATGATCTGGCGGATGACAAAAAATTCAAAGGCCGTTTGATAGTTGATGTAACGGAAGGGCTCTTTTTTTCTAACTCTCCGGGAGCCATGCAACTTATTAATAACAATATCAAATATTATAAAGAGCTAACCCCGGCACAGCGGGTAAGCTTCAAGCTTAATAAAATAGTAGAATCGCAGCTTGTTTTTTTAGACAAGGATAATTTCTCGCTGAACGCTGAACTCGACAAATTAGAAATTCGGAGCCGCAAGGGTGTATTTATGATGCCGATTTTTCCATTGGATTTTGGGAGAACCACTTTTGACAGGCAGGCGGTAATGACCAATAAATTTGTTGCTGATACCAATCTTCATAATCGGGTAAAAGGCATTTGGTATTTCTTTTCTCAACAACCTGGTGAACCTCCTCCAAACGGCGCAAAACTGGATTCCTTTTTTGTATCAGTTAAAACAGCCGTTGATAAAATCAAAGCACGGGGTGGTCAGGTACTGTTTGTCCGCACCCCATCCAGCGGCAATTATTGGCAGGCTGAACAAGGTGGCTTTCCGAGAGAAAAATATTGGAATAAATTACTGGAAACAACCAGCAGTCCCGGTATCCATTTTGCAGATTACCCTGCTATTGCCGGTTTTATTTGCCCTGAACTTTCTCATTTAGCTCCCGCAGATGCAGTTTTGTTTACAAAAGCATTTATTAAAATTCTGCATGAAGAAAAGGGATGGACCTTTCCAAAACTATCCGCCCTGTAACACCATTAACCAACTACCAACACTACTGCTATGCTTTTCAACTCTTATACCTTTATCGCCTTTTTTATCATCGTTCTTATTTTACACAATCTTCCTTTTCCCTGGAAAGTAAAAAAGATAAACCTGCTGCTGGCCAGTTATATTTTTTATGCTGCATGGAATCCACCCTTCATTCTCCTGTTGTGGTTATCAACCGTTGTTGATTTTTTTGTAGGCCGGGCTTTATACAGGGAAAATAACCTGGCCAAAAAAAGAATGTTGCTGGTACTAAGCCTGATTGGCAATCTCGGTATGCTTTGCTTTTTTAAATATGGTGCTTTCTTGTTGGAGAATTTTACCACCCTGGTAAATGCCGTGGGTATTGATTTTCATCCGGCTAAACCCAGTATCATATTACCTGCCGGTATTTCTTTCTATACGTTCACTACACTTTGCTATACCATAGATATGTATAAAAAAAGAAGTGAACCCGTAAAATCAATGCTGGATTTTTCTTTATTTGTTACTTTCTTTCCTCACCTCGTTGCAGGTCCCATTGTTCGTCCGCCACAATTAGTGCCACAATTTGAAACGCCACGTACAGCCAATAAAAAACAAATGACAGATGGGTTATTCCTTATGTCTGTTGGTTTATTTATGAAAGTGGTTCTTGCCGATAGCATGTTATCAGCCTCTGCTGATGCTGTTTTCAGCACTTCTGGACAATTGCCTGCATTGGATGCATGGATGGGTGTACTGGCTTTTTCCGGCCAGATATTTTTTGATTTTGCCGGATACTCCACCTGCGCCATTGGTGCGGCTGCCTGT
>JANNCC010000246.1:0-1645 GCA_031386125.1 Chitinophagaceae bacterium | reverse complement strand
ATAATATTACTAAAATAATAGAAACATTAAATAAAAAAAATACCAAATCAAAGTAATTTTGATACCCGATATTCCTTAAATCAATATCGCCATAATACAATACCCTGCCAATATAAATTTTACAATAAATCATAATAAACAAAAATATCAAAGGAATAAAAAGCAAAGAATAAGATATTATTGAATACAAAATTTTAATACCGTTGATGAGTGCCTTCATTTTTATTGATCTTTTATGCGATAAATCTAAAATAGAATACTTTACTGCTTTAATACAATTCGTTCTTAATATGGTTTCCTGCCAACAGGAGCCTTATAAAGATTACTAAAATTGGAATTAGATAAATTAGTAGTCCAACCACCTATAAAAAAAGTTCCTGGGGATTGTAAAATACTATAGCTGACTTCTCCGCCTGCATTTACAGTAGCTTTAGTACCAGTTGTAAGTTTAAAAATTGCATCGCTGTATTTTGAAGTTTTTATCCCGTCCACCAATCCATAAACAGACTCGCCTGGCTTAACTCTTTGCCTACTATCATCTATAACTTTTGTACTACCGCCAGGACCATAACCCACTCCATCGTTTTCAGGTTTAATATAAGCATCCCCACCTGATTTATTTTCCAAAAATGGAATTGCTCTTTCACCACCCAAACTTTCAATTTTGTCCCAGGTTTTATCAGAAATATTAATTCCTTTTTGATAACCTGGTTGCTCCTTTGAGGTACCAACTAATTCAGTAGATTGTGATTCCACTGTTGAGGTTCCTTGTTTGATTACATTTCCTTCTTTGTCTTTTTCTACTTTATCCCAATCAGATTTTTCAATTACTCTTACCGTCTTATCATCCTTATTTGCATCTTGCCCTAAATAATTGCCATCCTTGTCAACGTAAATGCCATCTATACCCATTCCCCCCTCAATCTCATCCCCCTGAACATACCCCATCTGTGTTCCGAATACCCCATATTGATGCTGAGTCTCTCCTTTTGTACCAGAAGGCATCATTCCATCCGGGTCAATATACCTTATCGGATTATCAAAAGCATAATTGTAAGGAGAGTAACGCCTCATTGCATCGGCCATAGGATCAATAACAAACCATCTTCCTAATTGGGGATCGTAATGCCTTGCGCCAAAGTCGTAAGTTTCAAGGCCGCTGCCATCGCTAAACTCATTGCATTGTTGCTCCTTACCATTGAACCTGTATTTGTTTGTAAGAGAACCTGCCGCTTTGCTGGATATCCCCGCCGTCGTTAATCCGAACGGATAATATTGCTTTTCCATAAAACCCACTACACATGAAGATTTCAAAGAATCTTGCCAACCTTAAAATTAAGTAAAAATGATGAAAAGGGGCTCTTTCTGCTGCCGTTGCTGTTCCGGTAGCTTCAGCCTGTGAGCTGTCGCCGTCGTCTGGTCTCCAACCAACGGCCATACAAAACTAAAATAAAAAACCCCTCACGGGTTTTGCGTTTTTATGAAGCCACACTAAGGATTTTATTTAGTCGTCCCTTAATAATCTCTTTAATCCACAATTGACAAGCATTTGAGGATAAATAAGCTTGAAAATATCTGCCGGAAAAGCGAAGTTTACATTCAAAATCTTGCAGATATTTATGCTTGCAAAAAAACACTCTCCATC
>JANNCC010000239.1:0-21705 GCA_031386125.1 Chitinophagaceae bacterium | reverse complement strand
GGTATCCTGCGCAAGAGCACTGACATTAAATAAATCTCCTAACGGGCTTTTTCTTACCCAGGTGGCGCCATCATCAGTTGATTTAAAAATACCGCCACTGATACCTCCTGCCATTATCACACTGTTTGATGTACCATTCCTGACATCATAAGCTAATGCCCTGGTACGTCCGCCAAGATTATTAGGCCCCTGGAAAGAATAAGGATTTGGTAAACTGGCTGCTCCGTTTTGTTGTTGTTGAGCCAATAATTGTCTTGCCTGTGCCAGTTCAGCATCACGGATGCCTACCGGAATTATTCCTGTAGTTGGGTTTTTGAGCATGTTAAACTCATACTCCATTGCGCCGATGATATCCGTCATACGGGCATTGGGGTCTTTTTCTTTTTGAGTGAGGTTCATGGTGTCTTTTACTTCATTTTTATTTTTGCAGGAAGTCATCAGCACTATTGCAAATAAGAATGAAAGCAAAAATTGCAAGCTGGAATAGGAGAGTAAATTTTTCATGATACGCAGCTTTGGATGAAGGAAAATGATTTACCCATAAATTTAATTTATTTGAGAAACTCCTTAAAATAAATTTTGGCACATTTTGGTAATATCTCAGCTTGCACTATTATGCTTTAAAGATGCTGATAAAAAACTCTGTGTTTTAGTGCTTCTGTGGCAAACAATGCCGCCACTGAAGCACAGAAACACTGAAATTGATACACTACCACATTTTGTTTGTTGTTTTCAGTTCCAAAATTCTGTTATCTTCGCCCCCTCAAGTTCTTAATCAATGATCAGCAGAAGAAATATCCGGGCAAAAGTGATGCAGACTCTTTACACCGTTACCACATTGGAAACAACAGTAAAACCCGGCGAGCCGCAAAAAATTCTACAACAACATTTTGATGAAACCCGTTCTTTACTCATCTACCTTACCTGGTTTTTGATGGAAGTAAGCAGGTACGCTGAAACAGATTCTCATAAAAAAGCTTCCAAACATTTACCAACTGCCAGCGACCTGAATGTGAATATCAAAATCTCCGGCAACGAAGTATTATGGAAGATGCTGGACGACCCGGCACTGAAAGAACAGTTTGCTATTGTAAAACCAGAACTGATAACTGATAAAGATCTGCTCCGCAAAACTTATCTGCAACTGGTGGAAACACCGGACTACAAAACATACGCTGCACAACCCGGCCGGGAAAAAGCGGAAGAAAAAAAAATAATTGAATTTATCCTGAACGACCTGATGCTGGCCAATGAATCGTTTGTATCGCATATGGAGGATATTTTCTCCAACTGGGATGATGATGGAGAAATGATAGTGCAACTGCTGGCAGGGTATATTCAAAAACCAGGCAGTTATAATTTCAAACAACTGATGAGTACAGATAAAGCACAGTTTGCCAGTGGCCTGCTACAAACTGTTATTGAGAAAGACGAACATCTGCAAAGCCTCATCGTTCCCAAACTAAAGAACTGGGACCCCGAACGCATTGCCCTGCTGGATATGCTGATGATGAAAATGGGAGTAGCTGAATTTCTTTATTTTGAAACTATACCGCCTAAAGTAACTATCAACGAATACATAGACCTCGCCAAGGATTACAGTACCCTGCAAAGCGGCCAGTTTGTAAACGGCATACTCGATAATATACACAAAGAGCTGGTAGAGCAGGGCAAAATGCAAAAGGTAGAGTATAAGAAAAGCCATTAGTTTCTAGCCGTTAGCTGTTAGTCATTTACTTTAAGTTTTAATTCCGGAATAAATTTTAAAGGGTTAAATATCTGTCGCTAATGGCTAATCGCTCATTTTTCTCTACATTTGCTACCCCGCTATAAATAAGCGTATTGACCAATTTCAAAAAATAAAAATGAAACCAGTAGTTGCAATTCTTTTCGCTGCTATCTCCTTTATGGCCTGCAAAAGCAGCGATAAAAAAACCACGGGTAGTGAAATAATCAATGACAGCATTAATAAGCTAAAAATTGATAGTGCCAATGCTGCTGCTATAATTGATACAGCAAACTATACCACTATCCAGTGGCTTGATTCAACTTACCTGGATTTGGGCAAGCAAAAAGAAGGAAAAGATATAGAGATTACTTTCCGTTTTAAAAATACCGGCAGCAAGAACCTGGTTATCCAGAAAGTAACTGCACAATGCGGCTGCACTATTCCGGAAAAACCTGAACAGCCATTTGCCCCCGGCGAAGAAGGTGTTATTAAAGCAGCATATAATGGCAGCGGCCATGGGGAAACAAGAAAAGAAGTGTATGTAACCGCCAATACAAATCCTTCTGCCAATCACACTCTTACTTTCAGGGCTCAACTAGAAAAATAAAAATCAACCATCGTCTTAGCAGTAAGACAATACAAAAACAAAAAATCATGAAATCTACTATCTCGTATATCACCGCCAGTTTAGTGCTTATATTTTTTTCTGCTTGTACGCCACCAGCCGGTGCTGATGGTAAAGCAGCTTCCGGAGGAATGGGCGGCACTATCCAATTTATTTTTCTTGGTATGATGATCCTTGTGTTCTGGATGTTCTTTATCCGTCCGCAGGCAAAAAAAGCCAAGAACCAGAAATTGTTTATTGAAAACATGGGCAAAGGCGACAAGATTGTAACCATTGCCGGTATTCATGGCACTATTAATAAAGTGAATGAAGATGGCACCATGAACATTGAAGTAAGCCCCGGCAGCTACCTGAAAATTGAGAAAAGTGCTATCAGCATGGACTGGACAGCAGCAATAAACAAACCAGCTGCAACCGATAAAAAGTAGAACTACGATTTTTTCATTGTCAAAAGACTTAAAGGAAACCTGCAATAGAGGTTTCCTTTTTTATTGCTTTAAAAATTGAACCGACTTAGGTAACTTTCATTTTCATCCTTAAAATTTTACGTTACTATGCTTCGAGTCGGCTTAACAGGTGGTATTGGCAGTGGTAAAACAACAGTGGCCAAAGTGTTTGAAACACTCGGCATTCCTGTTTATTATGCTGATGACAAAGCCAAATACCTGATGAACACCAATGGAGATTTAAAAGCAGCGATTATTCAAAACTTTGGAAATGATGCTTACCAGCAGGGTGAGCTTGACCGGAAATATCTCGCCAACATCGTTTTTAATAATAAAGAAAAGTTAGAATTGCTCAACTCCCTTACCCATCCCATCACTATCTGTGATGCGGAAGAATGGATAAAGCAGCAAACCACTTCCTACGTCATTAAAGAAGCAGCCTTGCTGTTTGAAAGTGGTGCTGCCGAACGATTGGATTATATTGTTGGTGTTTATGCTCCGCAGCATATCCGGGTGAACCGGGTGATGAAAAGAGATGATCTTCCGGTGCAAGAGGTAATGAAACGCATTAGCCGGCAGATTGATGAAGAAATGAAAATGAAACTCTGCAATTTTGTGATTACTAATAATGATCAGCAGTTAGTAATACCGCAGGTGCTGGAATTGCACAAAAAATTTTCAGCAGAAAAAGAATAAGCTACTTTTATTCTCAAACATATTGATATGAAAATATTATTACTTCCTGTTACAGTGTTATTGTTAATCAGCTCCTGCAAAAACAAGAAAAGCGTTGGCACTCCTGAGGATAACTATTCCGGAAATACCAACGAAGTAATTAAAACCAACGAGAAGCCGGCCTTAATTGAAAACGAGACATCCCTTGTTGGCAAATGGATAGTTATTGATGGAGACTTTAGTGAAGAAATGACAAAAGAAGAAAGAGAAGAGATAGTTGGTAAAGCTAGTGTAGAGTTTTTTGCAGATGGTAAATTCGCAGCTATTTCACCAGAAGATAATGACAATGATAAGGGCACTTACACATTTGATGCAAAGGCAAATAAACTCACCATCAATTCGGAAGAGGATAACATCCAGGTATTTTCAATAACATGGATTGGCGGCAACCTGAAAATGACAGGTAAAGAAGGCTCTATGACATTAAAACGTTCAGGCAACTAATAGTTTATTTCAGCTTTGCCAATGCCGCTTTAATTCTTTTCCAACCCTCCTCTATTTTCTCCATGCTATTGGCAAAAGAAAAACGAACACATTTGGGTTCGCCGAATGCATCGCCCATTACAGATGAAACATGGGCTTTATTTAAAAGATACATACACAAATCATTGGCATTGGCAATAACAGATTCGCCGTCTGTTTTACCGTAGTAAGCACTTACATCCGGAAAAATATAAAAAGCACCATCGGGTTCGCTGCAAATAACACCCGGAATATCTTTTACTATCTCCAGCACTCTTGCCCTTCTTCTTCTAAATTCTTTTGTCATTTCCATTGACGGACGAAGGTCTGTGGTCAATGCAGTTACTGCTGCCTTTTGTGCAATGGAATTAGGACCGCTGGTAAATTGTCCCTGCACTTTCTCACAAGCTTTTGCTACTTCTGCATTCGAAGCTATGTAGCCGAGCCTCCACCCTGTCATAGCAAAACCCTTACTTAAACCATTCACAATAATCACCCGGTCTTTTATTGCAGAAAACTGTGCTATGCTTTCATGAGTACCAACAAAATTGATATATTCATAAATTTCGTCTGACATAATATAAATGGCAGGATATTTTTTCAGCACAGCAACAAATGCTGCTAATTCTTCCTTGCTATAAACAGCTCCGCTGGGATTGCAGGGCGATGAAAACAAAAGCATTTTTGTTTTTGGTGTAATAGCTTCTTCTAATTGTTTGGATGTTATTTTAAATCCCTGCTCCGTTGTGCTTTGCACCTGCACCACTTTTCCACGGGCAATTTTTACCAATTCACTGTACGTAACCCAAAATGGTGTTGGAATAATTACTTCATCATCCTCCTCGATCAAAGCAAGCATAACATTAGCTAAGCTTTGCTTGGCGCCGGTTGATGCTACAATGTTTTCGGGTTTGTAATCAAGATTATTATCTCTTTTCAATTTGGTGCAAATAGCTTCTCTTAAATCAGGAAAGCCAGGCACCGGGGTGTAGTGGCTCCAGTTATCATGAATGGCTTTGATAGCGGCTTCTTTAATATGATCAGGAGTATCAAAATCAGGTTCTCCCAGGCTAAGGTCTATCACATCAACACCTTTAGCTCTTAGCTCACGGCCAAGTTTGGCCATTTTTAATGTTTCCGGTTCTTTGAATCGTTGCAAAAAAGAAGATAACTGCATCTTTGTCAGTTTTACATAAACAGGTTAATAAATATAGCGGCAGGCAGTCGTTAGAAAGGTGCCGAAGATAAAACTTTAATTTATTCAATTAGTGTAGTTAAAAGAAAGGGGAGAAAATAATTGCTTATTTTTTCTGACTCTTGTTCGTTCATAATCATAAACTATTTTACCAAGATTTTTCATAAATGGTAACCCAACTTTGTCATAATCATATTTATCGTCATTGAAAATTCCATCACTATTGCAATAAATAACTGCACTCAGCATAAACTCAATTCCATTTTTGTAATCAACTATATATGCGGCGTCAATCAAAAAACCATAAGCATCCCCTACTTTATTAAAAATGCGGATATCCCTGTTTGCTTTTCCTGCTTCCGAACCATAGAAAAGAAATTTTACATAGGTATCCCAATACTCAGTGGAAGAATAAACCGGACTCCTGGATTCTTGCGGCATCATGGACATATACAGACGCAAAAAATTATAATCCTCTTTGGTCAGATTGAATTGTTGATTTTTGGGAACAGACTCCGGAAACAAAATACTTCGAACTATTTTATGCAGATCAATAAGCGGTAACAGGTTTTTTTTAGAAAAATCAAATGGCTCTTTAATTAATTGTCCTCCCTTTAGATACCCATTACCTGATTTAGTATTCCGCAGAGCATATGCCAATTTACTTCTTTCTGCAGGTTTGGAATAAAGCATTTTACTTCCGGTATCTATAAAAGTAACAGGATTGGTATGACGATTTTGCTCTTCAGTCAAAGAAACATCCAGGCGGTGAATAATCTGTACATCATGATACCCCATCCGATGAAGCGCATTGTTAATATATTCCTGTCCCAGAAATTCATACAGCCTGTTGAACGCATCATTATCGCTGACCAATAATATTTTTTTGATATAGTGTGCTATAGTTGGCCTGCCATCAGGTGCTGAAGCGTCATTTAAAACTTCCGTTTGTCCTTCCCCGTCTTCGCCGGTTATCATGGTGGTGTTTTTATCCAATCCCGGAATTTTTAACTCATTTAGTTTTTGCAAAGCTAAAATGGCGATAGGTAGTTTGACGGTAGAGGCGGGATAGAAATAATCAGCACCAAGATTAAATGTATGGTCAGTAAATTTTACTTCGTCCTTTTCTTTTTTACCACGGTTTATCTGGGTATAAATTATCTGTATGCCCAGTTCATCTTTTTGGGAAAGAATGGCATCAAAAAGGTAGGGGTAGTTTGCCAGCAGGTTGTTGATAAAAGTATCTGACAAGTTATATTGTTGGTTGTTAATTGTTTTATTCACAAAACATGAATTAATTATTGTCCTTTCTGCTTCCCGGGAATTGGCACAACCAGCGGCTGCCGCTGTGATAATTAATGCCGTAAAACACTTGCCGGTTATTTTCATTCGCTTAAATTAGCAATAAATATCTACAGCATGAATATATGGGGAAAATCTTTTTTGGCGGGCTGCGTAGTTGCCATACCTGTATATTTTATGTCTGATAAACTCAGCAAAAGAAAGATTGCGGAGAAATATAATATTGAATACAGCATCAAAGCAGAACCGGATAAAGATTCAATGCAGCCTTTTTCTCTTTCAAAAGTTGTACAGGTGCTGGGCAGAAGATTAGAAACAGCAGCCTATCAGCATGAAATAAAAATTACCGGCAGCAACACTTTACTGATATCATTGACAGGAATGGAGGACACTGTTTCGCCCCGTGCCATTCTTACTTCAAATGGAAGGGTGCAGTTCAGGGAAGTATATAATGTTACTGAGCTATCAGAAATGCTAACAGTTGCTATTGAAGTTATGAGAGAAATGAATCCTGCCCCTGTAAAGAAAGTGCCTGTATCAGCAAAGAGAGACAGCATGTCAAAAAAAGTCAGTGACTTGCTTGACAGCATAGAATTAAATGAAGTGAAGGAAGCCGAAAAAGATGGCTCATTGCCATTGATCGAATTTGAAACAACTTCTTATACTGACCCTGCATCCGGTGGAACCAGATATCCCGCCTCTCTGGGAATCGTAAAACTAAAAGACACCGCTACTGTCAGGAAATTGTTTGAGACGTATAAAATAAAACAACTTAGTCCTGCGGACATGCAATTATGTTTTGGAGAACCTACAAAAAAAAGCAGCACAAAAAAAGAGGATTTGCAAATACCATTATACTTTTTGAAAACGAAAGGACGTCCGGCTAAAGCACCACTGGAAAACGAAGATGTTAGCGATGCCGCTCAGAGTTTTGATCAGTCCGGAAAAGTAACTATTCAATTACAGTTCAATAACCCTGGAACCCGGAAATGGGCAACCATGACGAGAAACAATATTGGCCGTTCCATTGCCATCATCATAAATGGCAATGTGATATCAGCCCCAACTGTCATTGAAGCAATTCTTGATGGCTCATCATCAATTACAGGCGACTATTCAGTACAGGAAGCCCAGACATTATGTATTGGTTTACGAAGCATTAAGATTCCCGCTACTCTTACGATTATCAAAGCTTCCATAAAACAAGAAAAAACTCCTGCTAACGCAATAAGAAAACTACTGATGACTTTTCTTGTCTTTGCCGTTTCTTCCGGCCTTGCCTTTTTTGTATTTAAAACATTGAAATCCACCTGAAATATGCTGCTTTATCCGGGTCTGAAAGGACAAGAAATGACAGACAAAATTATGGCTGAAACCCTTATCTTTGCCCCTCTTTAAAAAATCCCAACAGCCTTTACACGACTGCTTACCCGGTGTAAAGGCAAAAAATTGTAAAACGATCATTGTATGCAACTGAAAGGTTTGGTTCGCTTTTTTACTATCCTCCTGATTATTTATTCTCTCTATCAACTCTCTTTTACTTTTTTCGTAAGAAAACATGAGAAGAAGATGGAAGCTATTGCCAGGACTTATGTAACACAAAATTTTAAACCTGCGGCTGAAAAATATCCGTCTGATAAAGATTCGCAGGCTATCTACCAGGAAACATTGGAAAAAGTTTACCAGGACAGGCTGAAACGTTTATTAGACAGCACCAAAGATGTTACGGTTACCTACGGTATCAATGGAGCCGTTAGCTACCAGAAAGCAAAAGGGGAAGAATTAAATCTTGGCCTGGATCTTCAGGGTGGTATGAACGTAACATTGGAAGTAGAAATGACTGGTTTATTAAACTCACTGTCAAACAATTCCAAAGACCCCAATTTTTTATCTGCTATTACCAATGCTGATAAACGTAAAGCTAACAGCGATGCCAACTTCATTTCGCTTTTCATAGAAGAATACAGAAAACTGGAGCCAACAAGGCCACTTGCTTCCTTGTTTGCTCTTGCCAGTTCAGAAAAAATTGATGTAAAATCAAGTGACAGTGAAGTTGAAAAATACATCCGGGACAAAGCTGATGAGGCTTTTTCCACCACTTTCGACAGGTTGAGCAAACGTATTGACCAGTTTGGTGTGGCACAGCCAAATATTACTAAGAATCCTTCCAAAGGAATCATTAATGTGGAACTTCCCGGTGTTAAAGACAAGGAGAGAGTAAGAACTAACTTACAAAGTACAGCCAACCTAGAATTCTGGGAGTTATATACCGCAGAAGACCAAAGCTATGTGAACGGATGGAATAAAACTTTTGAAACGTTTGATATAAAATATGGCGGTGCAAAAGACACAGCAGCTAAAAAAGATACAACCAATAAAACTGATACAGCAGGCAAAACAGCAGTTAAGCCCGACACGGTAAAAAAGAATACCCGAACTTTATCTGATAAGTTGGGTAACACTGTTGATACATCAGGAACCATTACTCCTGAAACACCAGCAACAGGTGTTACATTCCAAACTTATTTTGAACCAAGTGGTTTTCAGCCTTACGATAAAACAAAAGAAGGAAAGAATATTTATCCTGCGGCTGTAGGATCTGTGTCTATAAAAGATACAGCACAGGTCAGGTTGTTCCTTGAGGAATTCAAGGGCTTCTTCCCCGGCGATGTAGTGTTTGTCTATGGCACTCTTCCAAAAGATAAAAATGGCAGGTCTGTAGGCTCCAGGGTTTCGCTATATGGGCTTAAAACTTATGGTCGCCCAACTGCCAAACTGGATGGAGATGCAGTTGACAATGCCCGCCAGACATATGATCAGTTCGGCAAGGTGGAAGTTACAATGGAGATGACAAAAAAAGGAAGAAAAACATGGGGAGATATGACTACGGCAAACGTAGGAAGACCTATTGCTGTTGTATTAGACAATATCGTTCAGACTGCTCCAAATGTTATTACTGCTATTACTGATGGCACATCCTCTATATCCGGAAACTATACGCAACAGGATGCTGCTGACCTTGCAAAAATTCTGGAGATTGGTAAATTACCTGCCCCTGCTAAAATTGTACAAGAGCAACAAGTAGGGCCAACGCTTGGTCAAAAAGCCCTGCAAGGTGGTGCTAAAGCATTTATCATTTCATTTATTGTTATCTTTTTACTGATGCTGGTTTATTACAACACCAGCGGATGGGTAGCTAATATCGCCTTAATATTAAATCTGTTATTTACCGTGGGTGTATTGGCTGGCTTTGGAGCAACATTAACTGCTCCGGGTATTGCTGGTCTGGTATTAACGATTGGTATGGCGGTGGACACTAACGTAATTATTTATGAACGTATAAAAGAGGAGTTGTCTAAAGGCAAGGGATATATCCCGGCCATCAATGAAGGTTATAAACGATCATTACCTCCTGTATTAGATGCCCACATTACGGTGTTGCTTACTTCCATCATACTCTTCAGTTTTGGGCTGGGTCCTGTAAAAGGATTTGCCACCACTCAAATAATAGGTATCCTGTTATCATTGTTCTGTGGTATTCTGGTGAGCCGCTGGATTACTGAATGGTTTACCAACAAAAAGAAACATCTTGAATACTTCACTGGTGTATCCCGTCGTGTATTCAAGCATGCCAAATTTAAGTTTATTGAATACCGCAAAGTGGCTTATGGCATTTCAATCATTGTGCTGGGTCTGGGTATTGCTTCTTACTTCAATGGATATGACCAGGGGGTTGAGTTTAAAGGAGGCCGCAATTACCGGATTGGGTTTGGAAAACCGGTTGAGGATATAGAAAAAGTGAGAGCTGACCTCAGAGCTGCTTTTAACGATGAAAATCCGGTGATCAAAACAATTGGTGATAATGCTACGCTGGACATTACTACTTCTTACCTGATAGATGATCCAAGTAAAGCAACTGACTCAATTGTTGAAAGTAAACTGATGGCAGGATTAAAGAATTATTTACCGGCCGGAATCTCATTCGAAAAATTTGATAAAGAATATAAGCAAAAGTCAGATAAAGTTTTGCCCACCATTTCTGATGACTTAAAACGAGGAGCTGTAAAAGCCACCGTATTTGCCATGTTGGTTATCTTCCTTTATATCTTTATCCGTTTCCGTGACTGGAGATATTCGTTGGGTACCATTGTAGCATTGCTGCACGATGTATTTGTAACATTGATTGTGTTTTCGTTTGCAAGGACTATTGTTCCGTTCCCGCTGGAGATAGATCAGCATTTTATTGCAGCGATATTGACGGTAATTGGTTTCTCAATGAATGATACGGTAATTGTGTTTGACCGTATCCGTGAAGACAGCAGGCTGATGCCAAATGCGCCAAGAGGTGAAGTCATTAACCGTGCCATCAATGAAACATTGAGTCGTACCATCATGACATCATTAACAGTGTTCCTCACCATCCTTATCCTCTTCCTGGTAGGTGGTGAAGTAACAAAAGGCTTTGCCTTTGCCATGTTGATTGGTGTTATCACCGGTACTTATTCATCCATCTTTGTTGCCGCACCAATATTGGTTGATCTGGGCGGTAAAAGAGGACTGGGTAGAAAAGCTGTGGTAGAAAAAACAAAACCCGGTATAACTCCACCGAAGAGTTAAAAAGAAAAATTTAGAATAATAAAGAAAGCCTCCAAATTGGAGGCTTTTCTGTTGAATATTGTTTGTTGACCATTGATTATTGAGCATTCTTCTTTTTGTATCACTTATTCAATAAGCAATGTTCAATTAAACATATAAAGGCATTGCATCTTTACACTGCAAAACTGGTTCCGCAGCCGCAGGTAGTGCTGGCATTAGGGTTTTTAAAAGTAAATCCCCGGTTGTTCAATCCATCCTGCCAATCCACCTGCATACCATGTAAATACATTTCATGTGCCTTATCCATTATGCAGGCAATGCCGTCTATTTCAAATTCTCTGTCACTGTCTTTAAGGTGATCAAATCCAAGAATATACGTCATACCAGAGCAGCCACCACCCTTCACTCCTACTCTCAATTTCTGAGCAGTATCAAACCCATCTGCCGCCATCAGTTTTCTTATTTCAATAATAGCTCCGGCTGTTAAAGTAACCGGTGTTGTCATTGTTGTATCCATACCACAAAAATAAATATTCTTTTTCAGGGAAATGACCGGCTGATTTGCGATAAAGGAAATTTAACGGCTTGGCATAATTCCCAAAACCCGATTCCAAATTCCTGATTCCTGATTTTCAATGCCTATTTTTGTCTCATTCTATCAAATCACTATCCATGGATTTAGCCATTATAAGTATCGTAGTAGCAGGATTAGCCATTATACTCGCTGTATATGCACTTCTTCGTAAACAAAAACAAATTATTCAAACCCCTGCAGCAGGTATTAAGTTTGACAGTATGCCCATGCAGTTGCAGGCTTACGAAAGATTAGTATTGCTGACAGAAAGAATTGCACTTCCCAATCTTATCAGCCGTCTTAATCAGCCCGGCATCTCTGCCTACGAAATGAAAATTATCCTGACAGAAAATATCAAGCAGGAATTTGAATATAACAGTACCCAGCAATTATATGTAAGCCCGGTAAGCTGGGATGCGGTTCGCAATCTTAAAGAACAAAACATTATGGTGGTAAACCAGGTGTCAGGTACTTTACCGCCAACCGCATCCGCAGCAGATTTGAATAAAAAAATATTAGAAGTATTGATGTCGCAACCTACCGGTGCTTTGCATGAGCTGGTAGCTGAGGCACTGAATTTCGAAGCAAAAAAATTAATGAAATAATACCGGTTACTGAAATTTATAAAGTCATTGCATGTCCGGAGACAATAAAAAATATACGGATTCGGGTATAGAGATCAAGCCGGTTTATACACCTGCCGATAGTCCCGTAACCAATGAACAATCTCCGGGAACTTTTCCCTACACAAGAGGTGTGCAGGCTGATATGTACAGGGGAAAACTTTGGACCATGCGACAGTATGCCGGCTTTTCCACGGCTGAGGAAAGTAATAAACGATACCACTATTTGCTTTCGCAAGGTGTTAGTGGATTAAGTGTGGCCTTCGACCTTCCTACACAAATAGGCTATGATAGCGACCATGCTTTAGCAGACGGTGAAGTAGGAAAAGTAGGCGTAGCAATTGATTCCATTGAAGACATACAAACACTATTTAATGGCATTAAGCTGGAAGAAGTAAGTACTTCCATGACCATTAATGCAACTGGGTTTATCCTGCTCGCCTTTTATACAGCACTGGCCAAACAACAAGGTGCTGACTTAAAAAAAATTACCGGTACCATTCAAAATGATATTCTGAAAGAATATGCTGCAAGGGGAACTTATATTTATCCGCCAAAACCTTCGATGCGCATCATCACCGATATTTTTGAATGGTGCAGCCAGGAAGTACCGAAGTGGAACACCATCTCCATTTCCGGTTATCATATCCGGGAAGCTGGTAGTACTGCTGTGCAGGAAATTGCTTTTACACTAAGCAATGGTAAAGCTTATGTGGAAGCTGCGTTAAAAAAAGGATTGGATATAAATGTATTTGGCAAACGCCTCTCCTTCTTTTTTAATGCACATAATAATTTGTTTGAAGAAGTAGCCAAATTCCGGGCGGCAAGAAAGATGTGGGCCAGGATAATGAAAGACCTGGGTGCCACTGACCCCAAAGCCATGATGCTGCGTTTTCACACACAAACCGGTGGCAGCACATTAACAGCACAGCAACCACTGAATAATATTGCACGGGTAACTGTACAATCACTTGCCGCAGTTCTTGGTGGCACACAATCATTACATACCAATGGATATGATGAAGCATTGAGCCTCCCCACAGAAGAAGCAGCAAGAATTGCATTGCGAACACAACAAATTATCGCCTTTGAAAGCGGCGCCCCGGACACGGCTGATCCTTTGGCCGGCTCTTATTTTGTTGAATCCCTTACCCATGAAGTAGAAGAAGCTGCGTTGAAGCTGATGCAAAAAATTGAAGCGATGGGTGGAAGTGTTTCTGCCATTGAGCAGGGCTTTATTCAAAATGAAATTGCAAAAAGTGCCTACGAATACCAACGAAATATTGAAACAGGAGAAAAAATAATTGTTGGGGTTAATAAATTTGAAGTGGACAAAGAAGAACCTATTCCCGGATTTAAAATAGACGATTCTATCCGGCAGGTGCAGACCGAAAAGCTCAGCGTCTTGCGACAAAACCGGAATCATGCAAAAGTGGACCAATTGTTACAACTACTTAATGATAAAGCCTGCAGCGGCGAAAACATTATGCCAACCGTTGTAGAAGCTGTAGAAAACAAATGTACCCTGGGAGAAATTGCTGATACACTGAGAGAGGTGTTTGGAGAGCATAAATAGAGACACTTACAAGAGTTCTAAAAAATGATAAAAAAGCCAGTTTTGTTTTTAACGAAACTGGCTTTTTTATTTTCACTACTTTCATCTTCTAATTATATTGTTATGCAACTAAATAATCTATTGCGATTACTCCGCCCTTTATTATTACTTATTTACTGTTCATTATTATCCCTTGCCTCTTCTGCCCAAACTCCTTCTTTTCTTTCCGACAGCCTCGACAGTTATATTGAAAAAGGAATGAAGCAGTGGGATGTTCCCGGACTCGCCATTGTGGTAGTAAAAGATGGTAAGGTGATTGCAAGAAAGGGATATGGCTCAACTGCAATTACTGAAGGAACACCTGTTAATGAAAACACCTTATTCTTTATTGCCAGTAACAGTAAACTATTTACAGGCACAGCACTGGCACACCTGGAGTATAAGGGTAAGCTTTCTCTCAACGATAAGATTACTAAATACTATCCCGGTTACAAGCTCTATGATAAAACCTCTACCGAACTGGTTACCATAAAAGATATGTTGACACATCGCATTGGCACCAAAACATTCCAGGGAGATTTTACTTTTTGGAACAGCACACTAAGTCGGGAAGAAATCATGAAACGTATGCGATACCTTAAACCAAGCAATCCTTTCCGCCAGGACTATGGCTACTGCAACAGTTGTTTTTTGACAGCAGGGCAAATAATTCCGAAGGTTACCGGTAAGCAGTGGGAAGAATACGTAACGGACAGCATATTGAAACCACTCGACATGAAAAATTCCTATGCTTTATCAAATGGAATTGAAGAACGGCATAAAAATATTGCCCTGCCGTATACTACCAGCTATTCTGGTTTGTTAAAAGAAGTGCCGTATGACAGGTGGGATAACCTTGCCCCGGCCGCCAGTATAGTCAGCAATGTAAATGACCTCACTCATTGGCTCCAGTTTCAATTGGATAGTGGCCGGTATAATGGCAAACAAATTTTGCCATGGGCAGTACTGCAAAAAACGAGAGATGTAAACATTATAACCAGCAGTCGCAAATCATCTTTATACCCCGTTCATTTTAGGGGGTATGGCCTTGGCCTGTTCAGCGCAGATTACAACGGAAAACAAATATTCTGGCACACCGGGGGTGCAGCAGGCATGGTCAGTAATGTTTGTTTTGTGCCGGAAGAAAAATTAGGCATCGCTATTCTTACCAATAACGATAACCAGAATTTTTTTGAATGCCTTCGCTACCAGGTACTGGATGCATATTTAAATGTGCCGTATGTGAACCGCAGTGAGCAACAGCTTTCCGGGTTTATCGCCGGAGAAAAAGCTACTCTTCTTGAAATAGAAGGATGGCGGGAAAAAACTAAAAGCCATTCGTATAATTTGCCGGAAAAAAGAGGGCCTAAACCTCCCCTTCTCATGGAACTATATACCGGCGATTATTCCAATCAGCTATATGGAAAAATTACTTTGAAGAAGTATAATGATTATGAGCTCCAGATAACTTTTCACTCACATGAAGATTTACTGGGTTCGTTGGAATACATGGGTGGAAATGATTGGATGCTCAGGTATAACAACATTGAATATGGAGTTTTTAAAACCCAATTCAAAGTACAGAACAAGAAAGTAATTTCAGTTGATATTAAAGCCAATGATTTTGTAGAATACGACAGCTATTTATTTATGAAAGACCCTGCTGCAAAAATTATTCGCTAGCTCTCTTTTAAATTAAAACGCCACCCCGACGTTTACAGTCGGGGTGGCGTTTATTAGTAATGAAAGTTTCTATTGTGGGAGATTCACACCAATTTTTTTGGAACCAATAATCTTTCCTGTTGAGTTGATTACAGTAACCAGATAATCGCCGGCAGGCAAGTTGGTCACATTCACGTCTATATCCGTGTAATTAAGCCCTGTTGTTATTGCTCTGGTATAGACCCTGGCTCCTTTGAAATCAAAGATGTTTAGCGTTACATTTTCGTTAGGCGCATTGAAGAATCTAACATGGAAATTCCCCGTATTTGGATTCGGGTACACCCAAATGTTGTCAGAAGGTTGTCCGCTTACTACTTTGGCTTCTGATAGTTTAATACAGCCATTAAGGTCAGTATATCTGCAGGTGTAACTGCCTATGCCATCAACTGTAAGTCCGTTAAGTGATGAGCCTGTTGCTCCGGCAATTGCAACACCGTTTTTAAACCACTGATAAACTCCACCACCCGGACTAACAACTGCTGTGAGATTCAGAGATTGAGCAGGCAACAATGCCAGCGGGCCAGATGCTAGCAGACTGATCGTCGGTAATGGATTTACATATAAGGTTGCAAAACCAGATGTTACCACTGAGCATCTTCCGGTTAATATCACACGGTAGCTGCTGGTATTCTGGGTAAATGTAACCGCTGGTAATGGAAGTGTTGCGGCAGTTGCGCCAACAATATTATCCCATGCTAAGGTGATAGGGTTCCATATTTGCCACTGGTATGTAAGTGGGTTACCGGCAGGTACGTTTGCTGTAACTGTGAATGCGCCATTGCTGCCAACACATACAAACTGGTTGGAAGGTTGGCCACCTGCACCAATCACTGGTATCCAGGCATCGTTAACTGTTACATTATAAGAACAGGTGGTTGTGTTACCTGCTGCATCTCTTACCGTATAAGTTACTGTTGAAACACCCTGACCTGTAGTACCATTCAAATTGAATGCCCTTGTTCCAACATAATTAATACCTGTAGCTGGTGAAGAGGCTACAGTAGCTCCTGTAATTGCCCAGGTAACTTGTGTTACAGCACAATTATCTGAAAGAGTTGGATTAGGCGTAACCACAGTTGCTACGCAAGCACCAACATCAGTACCCTGAGTAATATTTGTCGGGCAAATGGCTGAAGGCGCCTGGTTATCATTAACTGTCACCGTCATAGAACAAGTTGCTGTAAGTCCTGCACCATCTGTTACACGGAATGTATTAGTAGTAACACCAACCGGGAATACCCCACCGCTTGCTATACCAGCTATCTGGGTTATTGAACTCGAAGGGTTAGATACTAATCCGGCTGCATTAATAATGGTATGCATATTAGGAAAGCCAAGAGAAGCAACAGTGACCGGGTTAGGAACACCACAGGCAACTGCTGATAAATAACTTGGTGCTGTTTCCGCAGCTGCATTACTTCCGACAAAGAATGAATTACCCGGACCAGCTGGTGTAAAGACTTCTATCACAAGTATGGCATTGGCTGCTACAGTTGGAGGTGTTGTAAAAGTTCCAGTATATAAACTAAGGGTCTGATTAGGAACACTAAATGTTTGACTGTAAACCAGAGTACGAACACCTGCCGGGAAAGCACCAGCACTTGTATGGATCCTTACTGTTACCGGTTGTGTACCTCCTGCTCCGGTGGCCAGCTCTACTCCAAATGTAACTGTGTTGATAGTAAATGGTCCGGTTAATGCCATGGGGCCAAGATTATAAGCCCTCCAGTAGCTGTTATCTGTATGTATTCCACCTGCATTGCAAGAAACAGATCCTGCCACGACAGTGTTAGAACTGTTTTGTGTAATTGATAACGGAACTGAGCCGGGGAAAGGACAATTATCTAATGCTGTTGGTGCAGGGAAAGTGGCCACTCCACTGCAAAGGTTCGGTGTATTGTTGATAGTAACATTTGCAGGGCAAGTAATTGTCGGAGGCTCGTTGTCAACGACAGTTATGGTGAAAGTACAAGTTGTTGTACCGCAAACACTGGTTGCCGTTACTGTAATGGTTGTTGTTCCTTTCGGAAAGAAACTACCAGAAGCTATTGAATAAGTAACAGTTGGAGTCGGGCTGCCTCCTGCTGTTGCAGGCGGATAAGTTACGTTTGCGCCGCAAAGACCCGGCGTATTGTTGACAGAAATATTTGCAGGGCAGGTAAGTGTAGGTGGACCTGCACATGGAAGCGTTGCCCGGGAGCCAAATAGTGGCGAGAATGTCATGTATGCAGTACCACATGCCCCCGTATTAAACGAATAGACATAAAAATCGTAGGTGGTGCCAGGAGTTAATCCCGCAGTTGTAAATGAAGTTGAGTTGGTATTTGAAATAACTGTACCTGTGCCCAATGCAGCCCCAAGTGCATAATCGGTTCCATTGACCGGATTAACAGGAACTGCTCCGGACGGATATCTTACCACCAGGTAATTGGTGGGTGCAGGTGCGGCAGCTGTAAAGCTTCCATTGATTTGAACCTGTGATACGGCTGTTAGGATCAAACCAGTTGGTTGAGATTCTGGTGTGGGACAAGCAATTGCGGGAATAACACTGATACCAATAGCAGGAAGATTTTGGTCACCACTGGTTGGCAACACAGTAACGCCACAAAGAGATGAAGCATCGCTATATGCCCTTCTCCGGTTAGGTGCAGCTCCGAAAGCCTGCTGATTAACATTAAAACCAGTTCCTGTAAAACCGCACTGGGAAACCTCAATGATCAAATTCATAGTTGGGTCGTAAAGAAATGGAGTTGTCAGCGGAATTTGGACAAATGTTAGAGCAGGTCCTGCTATTGTTGTGTTTTGCGACCTTACGGTTGTCATCGGGCCAGTATAAAAAGCACCAGTACCCAAAAAAGTAGTAGAAGGAACAAGTGCCATCCGTACAGTCAGGGTAGTATAAGTTGCATTACAGGCAGCATTCGGCCGAAACCATATGCCAGTGATATTATTGCCAGCCCCAATAGGGCCGGGCAAGTTAAATTCACCTGCAGCAACAAGCCATTGCACTTTTTTACCTGTAGCAGGATTTATATTGAACGGAAAAACATTGGCGCCTGCTGTTGGTAAAGCATTCCAATGATTTTGAGCTTCTGATGTTAATCCAATTACTAACATCAGAATAAAAATGTAAATCTTTCTCATAAACGTTTGGTTTAAATGTAAATTATAATTACTTGGTAATAATCAAAGAGTTAATAAACAGAATATTGCTGGTTAGAAATCAGAGGGATAGAATCGATTCTTATCTAATTTTAGAAAAAAATCATATAGACAAGAAATACTGGTATAATATCCCCTACAAGGTATGAAAAGTCTTCAAACAGTTAGTAAACAACATTTTTGTGGCCGAAGATCAGTAACCAGGGGAAGATTACCCTAAATGGCCTTTTGACCCTTCGCCCAGGAATCTTTTAATGACACAGTTCTGTTGAAAATAATACGGCTTGGGCTGGTATCTTTATCAAGACAGAAATATCCTTTCCGAATAAATTGGTAACGGTCATTGAATTTTGCCATTGCTACTGCTGGCTCAGCAAAAGCCGATGAAATGATTTTTAATGACTCCGGATTCAAATATTCTTTAAAATCACCTTCCTCATCGGTCGGGTCTTCCACTCTGAAGAGACGATCATATTCTCTCAACTCCAGTGAAATAGCCGTTTTTACACTCACCCAATGCAAAGTTCCTTTTACATTAATGCCGCTGGTATCATTACCACTTTTACTTTCAGGCACATAGGTACAATTAAGTTGAGTAATATTCCCTGCAGCGTCTTTAATTACTTCTCCGCATTTGATAATATAAGCAGATTTCAGCCGTACCATTTGCCCCGGGGCTAATCGAAAATACTTCTTAGAAGGATTTTCCATGAAATCATCCCTTTCAATATAAATTTCTCTGCTGAAAGGAATTTCTCTTACACCCCCGTTCGGGTCTTCGGGATTATTTTCGCTATCCAGCATTTCATCATCTCCGTTGTAATTTGTGATAACAACTTTAAGAGGATCAAATACCACCATTCTTCTCAGTGCAATCTTATTCAGGTGTTCCCTCAAACAAAATTCAAGCAATCCTACATCCACCAGGTTATCTCTTTTTGCAACTCCTATCCTGTCGCAAAACTCACGGATACTGTCCGGAGTGTAGCCCCTGCGGCGCAATCCACTGATAGTTGGCATCCGGGGATCATCCCAACCTGTTACATGTTTTTCTGTTACCAGTTGCAGCAGCTTCCTTTTACTTGTTACGGTGTAATTAATATTTCGCCGGGCAAACTCATATTGATAAGATGGATAAATTTCAAGTTTTTCAATAAACCAGTCATACAATTCCCTGTGGGGAACAAACTCCATAGTGCAAATTGAATGGGTAATCTCTTCAATGGAATCACTCTGCCCATGTGCAAAGTCATACATAGGATAGATACACCATGTGGAGCCGGTACGATGATGATGAGCATGTTTGATCCGATAAATAATGGGATCCCGCATCAGCATATTAATATGAGCCATATCAATCTTTGCTCTTAATGTTTTGCTGCCATCCGGGAATTCAGCATTCTTCATCCGTATAAATAAATCCCTGTTCTCTTCGACACTGCGGCTGCGATACTGGCTATCTTTTCCCGGTTCTGTCGGAGTGCCCTTCATTCCGGCCATTTCTTCGGCACTGCTATCATCTACATAAGCAAGATTTTTATCTATCAGTTTCAAAGCATACTCATATAATGAATCAAAATAATCGCTGGCGAATCTTTCGTTTTTCCATTCAAACCCCAACCATCTCACATCATCTTTAATGCTCTCCACATATTCTGTTTCTTCCGTTACGGGATTGGTATCATCAAACCGGAGATTAGTATATCCCGGGTATTTTTTGGTAAGGCCAAAATTCAGGCAAATGCTACTGGCATGACCGATATGCAGATAACCATTCGGCTCCGGAGGAAAACGGGTAACAATACTTTTGTACTTACCGGTTTCCAGATCGTTCTCAATAATTTCTTCCAGGAAATTAAGGCTCCGTTCTTCTTTACCTGCCTGTCTGGCAGACGGGTTTACTTCTTCTGACATAGCATTCAAAGGTAAGGAAATGGGGGTGTTCAATAAAAGCTATACCTGACTATCTTATGAAAAAAGTAAGAAGAATTAATTCTTACATTAACTTTACGCAAAAAATATATCGTTTATGTCACTACTGAATCAAAACAATAAGAAAGGAAAAAAGAAGGACGCCAAAAAAAATGCACCTGCGGGCAACCAGGGTTCCAAGTTTATTCAAAAGCCAACGAAATCTGGCGGCTTTGTCAGCAAACAATCTAACACAGGTTCACAGCGAGGAAGCTAATCAGCCTACTGCGGCTTTGAACTTGTTGGTGCTTTACCACCTTCCGGTACAAAAATAAGTGCTGCGGAATTCATACAATATCGTTTACCAGTTGGGTCTGGCCCATCATCAAATACATGGCCAAGATGGGAGCCGCTCTTGCTATCAACCACCGCCCAGCGTACAGAGCCAAAACTTTCATCTTTTAAAAGCTTAACTGCATCGGCGGTAATAGGCGCATAAAAACTTGGCCAGCCTGTTCCGGAATTAAATTTTGTTTCAGAACTAAAAACAGGTTGAAGCGAGGCAACAGAATAGTATGTGCCTTTTTCATAAAAATGATCGTACTTACCCGTGCCTGCTCTCTCAGTACCCTCTTGCCTCAACACATAGTATTGAAATTCTGTAAGCCGGGCTTTCCATTCTGCCGCAGTCAGCTTCATCGGATATACCGTTTTACTGTCAGCCTTTAGCGGATCGGCATATTTGTTCTTACTACTTGTTTGGGCTGATCCACAACTGGCATTAAGCAATAAAACTGCCGATATCAAAACAAAATAAATAGCTCTCATAAAAACGGTTTAACTATATAAACGAAATGCAGGAATGAAAGGTTTTTCTTTTTACGTAAAATTTCAACGAAGCTATTTTGCCTGCCGGAATTTTCAGTCGTACAGGCGACATTTAAACAATTATCGTTTCAGAAATCTGTTCTTTAACAATTTGTCCATCACTTCATCCTTCTGGTTCCGGCTGATGGGGATATGTTGCTG
>JANNCC010000225.1:0-1838 GCA_031386125.1 Chitinophagaceae bacterium | reverse complement strand
GTTCAGTACATCTGTCACAAAATCTTTATCATCAAAGCCACTGGCATTAATACGGACATTCATAAATGCTCCCATCACGGCTGTTCTGGCACATAAGGCCCCCACCCCGGCATCGGAAACGGAATTGGGGTTGCCAATTTCGGCCATAGCTTTTATCACTTCCATACTGTCATAAGAAGCCTGCATTACTTTAAACGGAATTTCGATAGCATATTTTGTTGCTTCCTGTATGGCTTTGCTCCGGGCATTTTTTTCTTCCCCGGTTGACTTTGGCAAACCAAATGCATTCATTATCTGGTTGAATGCTTTGGTGTCAGCATCCACCAATTTCACCAATTCGTTTTTATACTGTTCTCCCTTCTCAGCCCAGTTGCTGAATTCCTCCCACCTGTCGTCCCACCCTTTTTTATGAGAAGAGAGATTGGCCACCATTGTTGCCAAAGAAACACCCAATGCACCAACATACGCCGAAATAGAACCACCGCCCGGGGCAGGGCTTTCACTGGCCGTTTCATCGGCAAAATCAGTGAGTGTCATGTTCACCAACTTACTGTCTGCTTTATTTTTTAATAAATATTCAATCACCCTTTCTTCCGGTTTGAAAGGGCCAAGTTCATCCAGACCCATTGATTTAACGGCAATCTTTATCAGTTCTTTTTCTGACACACCGGTTGATCGTTGTTGCTTTTGCAAAAAATATTTTCCGGCATCGGTTAATGATTTTAATGGTACCAATCCAACCAGTTCACTTCCGGTAACTCTTATCCCTCTTGCATCCGCTTTTTTGCATACTTCATCAAAGGCAATATGCACTGGTACCGTATTGATATTCGTCAGGTTCATGGAGATTTGTGCAATACCGTATTCTTCAATATACCAGCCGATAGCTTTTACCGATTTCAATGTACCGGGCTTATTTACTTTCACTCCGTTTTCTTCTATATTTCTTCCTGCTTCCCGTACATCAAAGGCAATTGCGTTAGCCCTTCTTGTAGAAGTAGTATTGAGATTAATATTATAGGCAACGAGAAAATCTCTTGCACCGATAACTGTGCCGCCACGTTTTGCGTCAAACTCTGCCGGGCCAAAATCTGGTTTCCACTCCGGTTGTTTTATTTTTTTGAAAAAGCCTTCATACTCTCCGGCTCTTATCACTGATAAATTATTACGATTTTTATCCGGCTGCGCCGCTTCGTATAAATAAATTGGAATCTGCAACTCCTTTCCTACTCTTTCTGCTAATCGTTGCGCAAACTTTGCTGTTTCCTCCATCGAGATATTTGCAATCGGAATCAGCGGACAAACATCAGTAGCTCCCATTCTTGGGTGTTCGCCTTTGTGTTTGCTCATGTCAATTAACTCCCCTGCTTTTTTAATGGCAAGAAAAGCAGCTTCAATAACAGCTTCAGGGTTCCCGACAAATGTTACTACGGTCCTGTTCGTTGCTTTTCCGGGATCCACATTCAGCAAACGAACACCTTCCACTGTTTCTACCTGGTCAGTTATTTGTTTGATGATGTTCAGGTCACTCCCTTCGCTGAAGTTGGGGACACATTCGATGAGTTGCATGAAATATAGTATTTAGGTGCTAAGATATTGTTTGTGGAACTAACCTACTTGTCATCCCGTCTCAAAGGCATCTTTATCATATCAAATGCCCTTTCCTCCGCAATATCATCAGGCCTGTAGAAGAATGTTCCTGAGCTGCTATCAATTATTCCATAGCCATAGGTTTGAAAAGTCCTTCCTTTCAATTTATTTACAAAATAAACAGTGTCCCCGGAGCGGATATAACGTCCCCTCTCACTATCGGGCATCTGGAGCACACCCATGAGCAG
>JANNCC010000341.1:0-1739 GCA_031386125.1 Chitinophagaceae bacterium | reverse complement strand
CAAAAATTATATCCTAAAAGATGCAAGCCGCACGGTGTTTAATAAATATTTCTGCAATCCTTCTTCCGGTGAAAATGGTCAGGGCACTTATACCATGACAAGCTGGGGAGATGCAGATATTTTTATGACCGACGACCGTTGGTGGCGCAGCCCGGACAGATTAAAAGATTCAGTGGATGGATTTCCCAATTATGAAAAACAAATGTTGGGTGAGCAGCAAATGGAATGGCTGAAAAATTCATTACTGTACAGCACAGCCACTTTTAAAATTATTGCTGTGGGCAGCCAGGTGCTCAATCCTGTTTCACCTTTTGATACCTGGTGGAATTTTCCGGCAGAGTATGATGAGTTGATGAATTTTTTAAAAGAGTATAAAATCAACGGGGTGCTTTTTCTTACCGGCGACCGACATCACAGCGAAATAATAAAAGTGGACAGATCCGGCACTTATCCGCTGTATGATATTACGGTTTCACCTCTTACATCCGGCACCCACAAATTTGGCGGTCCCGAAAAAAATAACCGATACCGGGTATTAGGCATTGATGAAAAACAGAATTACGGGAGATTCTCTTTTAGTGGAATAAGAGGCAGTCGTAAACTACTGGTAGAATATTTAGGATTAAAAGGGGAAAAACTTGGCGAGTGGAGTATCACTGAAAAAGAATTAAAAGCACAATAAATTAATAAGCATGAAAGGAATTATTTTTTCTCTATGTATCATCATTAGCGGGTTAATGGCTTGTAAAGACAAAAAACAAACCCCTCAAAAAGATGCAATGGAAGAAAAAGCAACAGAAGCATTTTCAGATCCTGCAAAGGATTCTACAGAGATAAGAAAAGTAATTACCGGGTTTTACAACTTGTACACTAAGTATGATACAAAACTTCAAGAGTATGATTTATACAGCGGTATCAAAAAGAAAGATGCACCGCCCTATAAAATAAACTGGGAAGAAGTAACAAAATATCAGGATTTCATCCGCACTTCTATGCCACAGTTAGGCGAAGAGTTTATTGCCAACCAAAAGAAAATGCTTCAGCAATGTGATTCTGCTTTTAAGGTAGATGTGGAAGATGAACTTCCTTACGGGTTTGATTATGACTGGTACACAAACAGCCAGGAAGATCCACAATACCTGCTGGATGAAATAAATAAAAATAAACCCTGGCCAATAAACATAGAAGGCGAAAATGCTTTTGTAGAAGTAAAAGGAGAGTTTGAAAACAACGGTAAAAAGGAACTTTCTACCTTCGTTACCCTGTATATGAAAAAAGAAAATGGGCAATGGAAAATTGCTAAAATAGGACTTGATTAATTGAAAGAGTATGACCATTTATTTCGGATATCAAAAAGCACAGGTAATACAGGCATTACGTTATCACTTTATAAGTCGCCGTGAAATAAAGCTGATGATAATACTGGTTAATGTTTTCGCCGGGTTAGCTATTGTTTTATTTCTTGCAAAAAAAGTGCAACCAATGGCTTTTTTAATGAGCTCTTTTTTATGGATAGTGCTGATGATTAGTTTTTGGTTTGTACTGCCTTGGTTAGTTTATCGAAAGGCAGTTACGTTCAAACATGAATTCAGTATGAATTTTGAAGAGGATACTTTCACACTCAGCCATGAAAAAGGTTCAAAATCATGGCCCTGGACAGCCCTGAAGAATTATTTAGAAAGTCCTCACTTCTTTCACTTATATTTTGACAGCCGATCTTTCTTTCTGGTACCAAAAAG
>JANNCC010000216.1:0-14396 GCA_031386125.1 Chitinophagaceae bacterium | reverse complement strand
ATTCAGTAGTTCATACAATGCAGCCGGTGCATACAGCTCATCCCACTCCATTAAATATGCATACTCACTTTTGCCACCAATGATACTTTTCTTCGGCATGGTAAGCGACTCTACTTTGCTGCCCATTGTAGGTGCAGTTGTTAACTCTGTATAAGGCAAACCAAAAGCCAATGGCATTGTCCAGGCAGTAATATCATAGAACAAACTGTCTTTATAGGTTAAGGTCTTTTCAAAAATGGCTCGTATCAAACTATGTTGTGGTTGATTTAATGAAACCATATACGCCGCATCTTTTTCGTATTCATCTTCCTTCCAGTTATCCGGCAAATAGTTCAATTGAATCTGGTGACGCTTCAACATTTCTGCAAAATGAATTGTTTTCGCCAAATCATTTTTATCGCCAAACACATATCCTTTCACTGGATAAGCAGCGGCACGGTTAGCTGATTCATTATAAAAATTCCGTTGGAAGGCTAAAAATTCTTTTCGCAAGACCCTTGCTCCTTCCAATGTAGAAAGGGCCGTCACAAATTGGTTCTTTATCGTAAAAGGAAAACTCAGCAAGCCATTGGCCGTTTGCTGCAAATGACCTCTTGAAGAAGCCTGTTCAAATAAAATACCGATACAGCCCTGCACATCAGGATAGGTGGAACCTTTTCCATAATAAAAATCATCGTAGTTCTCTTTGGTAAAATATAATGAGCCAATACGGTCTAAATATTGTGCATGAAATTTTGCCAGCTTACCTGTCAGCTCTTGGTTCTTTTCCGGTGTTAACGGATTTACTCTTGATGGTACACCCGGTTGAAAAAAGAAAGTTGCATTGCTTCCCTGTTCATGATGGTCGGTTAAAATATTAGGTTTCCATTTTTGAAACCATGCCACTCTGTTCTGGCTTTCCACATGCACCGTAGGCAGCCAGTCACGGTTCAGATCAAACCAATAATGATTGAAACGGCCACCCGGCCACACCTGGTTAAACTCTCTTGAATTAGGATCAGAAACTAAATTCTTACTCTTATGCTGGTTGGCCCAGGTAGAGAAACGTTGCAATCCATCGGGATTAAACGATGGATCAAAAAGTATCACTACATTTTCCAACAGTTCATCTATTTGCTTTCCCTGTGCAGCAGCGAGGTAGTAAGCACTTAGCAGGGAAGCATTCGCTCCGCTTGATTCATCACCATGAATAGAATGACCTATCCAAACTACAATCGGCATATTATCTATGTTGACCGAAGCGGATTGTGCCGGGTCTGCCAGTTTTATATGCTGCTGTCTTATTTCTTCTAACCGCTGATGATTTTTGGGTGAAGTGATAATCAATAAAATTTGTGGACGGCTTTCATAGGTCAACCCCATTGTTTCCAATTTTATTCTGTCAGGTGCAGCAGCGGCAATTGCTTTCATATAATTTACCAACCGGTCATGTGTTACATGCCACTCTCCCACTTCATGATAGATAACATCTTTGGGTTTGGGAATGGCAGGGTTGTAAGAAACAGAATCGGGGAGGTAATATTTTAAATTCTGAGCACTGAGCGAAAAATGGACGAACAATGAAATAACAATAAAAAAAATCTTCATATTAATCTGGTTAAAATGAACATGGAAGATAAGTACAATAAGCATATTCTGTAAACCGGAAATAACAGGCTAGTTCGCATTAACGCAACGGATCAGATAATTCCCTCATTCGCAACGAACAGGCCATTTTTCATTCGTATCTTTGCCACTTGCAATTTTTTAAACAATGAGCAAAAAAGGAAAAGTGCTGGTGGCGATGAGTGGCGGTATTGACAGTACCGTGGTTGCCCTTATGCTCAATGATGAAGGTTACGAAGTAGTGGGCATTACCATGAAAACATGGGACTATGCCGCCAGTGGCGGTGGCAAAAAAGAAACCGGCTGCTGCAATGTAGACAGCTTCAACGATGCAAGACAGGCAGCCGTAGAGCATGGCTTTGCCCACTACATATTGGATATAAGAGAAGAGTTTGGCGATTTCGTCATTGAGAATTTTGTAGATGAATATATCGCCGGCAGAACACCGAACCCTTGTGTGCTTTGCAATACGCATATTAAATGGCGGGCCTTATTAAAAAGAGCAGATGCACTGGGTTGTGAATTTATGGCGACTGGTCATTATGCAAAAATCCGGCAGCATGATAACGGACGGTTTGTGGTAAGCAAAGCTATTGATGATACCAAAGACCAGAGCTATGTGTTGTGGGGATTGCAGCAGGACTTACTTAGCAGAACATTATTACCATTAGCTCCGTATCGTAAAACGGAGATCCGCCAAATGGCATTGGATTATGGCTATCCTGAACTGGCAAAGAAAAGTGAGAGCTATGAAATATGTTTTGTGCCGGACAATGATTACCGTGGCTTTTTAAAACGCCGGGTGAATGGATTGGAAGAAAGAGTAGCTGGTGGCAATTTTGTGGACAAGCATGGTAAGATTCTTGGGCAGCATAAAGGCTATCCTTTTTATACGATTGGGCAACGCAAAGGGCTGGACATTGCTTTTGGCAAACCAGTCTTTGTTACAAAAATTGACCCGGATAACAATACAGTCATGTTGGGCGATGAAGAAGACCTTGACCAAAATGAAATGACCGTTGGAAAAATCAATTTGATAAAATACGACAGCATTACCCCCGGAATGGAAGCAACCACCAAGATCCGCTACAAAGACAAGGGAGCTTTATCCAACATTTACCCTGAAGCCGGGACGATGAAAGTCCGTTTCTACGAAAATGTAAAAGGCATCGCCCCCGGCCAAAGTGCCGTTTTTTATGAGGAAGATGATGTTATCGGTGGAGGAATAATACAATCAGGAGTCCTGAGTCTTGAGCAAAGCCCTGCTAATTAGTGGCCAGACTAACGGCTACCGACTGGTTTTCAAGCAATAAAGCCTTAAACCATACGTTTTAAAACCGGGAAGCTATGTTTGCCCATTTTTTGTTTGTAGCTTTAATCATCCAATTACCCTGATAAACAGTAATAAACTGATCAAACTTTGTATCCGTAAATACAGAAAGACCACTTATGAGACTTCAATCAATTACCCGCTTCACCCTGTTGGGCATTATCATATCTTCTCTTTTTTCCTGTAATGAAAAAGAGGAATTTGTTACTGATAAAATCAGTGACTATTTTATTCTTACTCCGGGTAAATATATTACCTACCGTCTGGATTCTTTGGTGTTCACCAATTTTGGAAGAAATATTGAAACACACCGTTACCAGGTAAAAGACCAGGTGGATGCACTGATTACAGATAATCTTGGAAGACCAAGCTACCGGGTATATCGTTACCAAAGAGACTCATTAGGAATGCAGCCCTGGCAGCCAACCGGCACTTATTTTATCACTGCCTTGCCGGATCAGGTTGAATTAATAGAAGACAATCTTCGCTATATAAAAATGCATTTACCTGTACGGGACGGGTTTAGCTGGAAGGGTAATAAATACCTGCCTGATGAACCTTACAGTTCAGCATATAATTTCAGTAATGATAATGACATGGAAAACTGGGATTTTTATTATGACGGTGGTTCCTCTTCATCCAGTTACCGCGGAAATAACTATTCCAATGTTTACAGCATTGAAGAAGCAAACGAATCCATAAACGTACCCATAACCTCTCCCACTTCTTTTGCATCCAAAACCAGATCAGTAGAAAAATATTCAAAAACAATTGGCCTTGTTTACCGGGAATATGAATTGTGGGAATATCAACCCAATACCGGCAACCCGGCCGGCCCCTATTATACAGGCTTTGGTATCAGAAAATGGATGATAGATCACAATTAAGGTCTGCATTTATTGCCTTAAATTTGGTTCTTAATAAAGGCATTCATAATGAAAAAATTTCTACCCTTATTTTTATTTTCCACTTTAGTGGCCTGTGAATCACAAGCACAATTTTCCCGCTACATTGTAAGACTTAAAAACAAAGGCGGAACGCCGTTTACATTTTCCAACCCTATTGCTTATTTGTCGCAACGTTCCATTGACCGCCGTACAAGATATAGTATTGCCATTGACAGCACCGATCTGCCTGTTACCCCATCTTACGTTACACAAATAAGGAATGTGCCGAATGTGACTTTCCTTAATGTTTCAAGATGGATGAATGCAGTTACTATTCAAACTACAGACCCGAATGCCATCAATACCATCAATGGTTTTTCTTTTGTTCAAAGTGTAAGTGGTATTGCATCAAGAACAGCCACTAACGGGAGAAATGTGCCGGATAAATTTGCTCTTGAAAATTTCATCACAGAACTACCGCCGTCCACTGAAAGAACTGAGAGTATTGCCGCTGATTTTTTCAACTACGGAACCTTAGCGTATAATGAAATTCGCCTGCATAATGCGGAGTTCCTTCACAACATCGGTCTCCGGGGGCAAGGGATGCAGATTTCCATGATGGATAACGGGTTTAATAATTACCTGGCGTTAAAGGCATTTGACAGTATTAATGCCAATGGTCAGGTACTAGGCACCTGGGATTTTGTGGCCCGTGAAGCAAATGTTGCCAACGATGGAAGCCATGGCATGAATTGTTTTTCTATAATTGGCGCCAATATTCCCGGACAATTTGTTGGCAAAGCACCAAAAGCAAGTTTCTGGTTATTCCAAACTGAGGATAATGCAAGCGAATATCCGGTTGAAGAATTTAACTGGTCTTGTGGAGCAGAAAGATCGGATAGTTCCGGTGCCGATGTAATTTCGACATCACTTGGATATTATACTTTTGATAATGCCACACTAAATTATACGTATTCCAATATGGATGGGAATACCACCATCGCAGCGATTGCAGCAGACAGGGCAGCAAAGAAAGGGATGATGGTTTTTGCTGCCAACGGAAATGAAGGTAATGGTGCCTGGCATTTTCTGATTACCCCTGCTGATGGTGACAGCGTTATTGCCATAGGTGCTGTAAATTCTGCAGGAGTTATTGGTAGTTTTTCCAGTTATGGCCCATCATCTGATGGACAAATAAAACCTGATCTGGCTTCAGTGGGTGTGAATACTGTGATACAAAATACAAACAACACCATCGGTACAGGTAGCGGTACTTCTTTTGCCTGCCCGAATATGGCGGGGATGAGCACTTGCCTGTGGCAGGGATTTCCCGAATTTAATAATATGAAAATTTTGAGGACTATGCAGCAGGCGAGTACCAGAGCAACCAATCCTGATGACCGGGTAGGCTATGGAATCCCTAATATGAAACTGGCATTTGCAAATCTGCTTATTGATTTTGCCACATCCGCTTCTACTATCGATACCTGTACTGCCAAAATTAACTGGACAAGTAAGGACGTCAGTGCTATGAAGTATGAAATAGAAAGAAAATTACCCGGTCAGGCTGTTTACACAAAAGTGGGGGAATTGAGTCCTGCTGCAGGCCTGATTCTTTCAAATCATTCTTATCAGTTCACCAATACAATCATCAATTCCACAGGTGGAACAGCTTCTTATCGTATCCGGCAAATTATTGATACTGCCGCTGCTACTTTTATGGCAGTTTATATTGATACCGCCAATATTGCTATTGCCGGATCTTGTTTTTCCAATTTTTTGATTGGCAATGCTACTTCCAGTGCTACCGTTAATGGCTGCAATGCTACCATTAACTGGAGCAGCAGAGACCTGGGAAATATGAAATATGAAATAGAAAGAAAAGTACCCGGAGAAGTTGTTTACACCAAGGTGGGTGAACTACCTGCTCAGGCTGGAGTTATTCTGGTTAATCACAACTACCAGTTCAATAATGCGATCATCAGCCCGACTGCCGGAACAGTTTCATACCGTATCCGTCAGATTATTGATACGGCTGCCGCTACTTTTGCAGCTGTATATATTGATACGGTCGATGTTACTATTCCGGGAGGTTGTTTCGCAACTGGTACCGGCAACATTGACCCGAATAAAGTATCAGTGACTGTCCAACCAAACCCCGTTTCCGGCAGCACCGTTAATTTAGTTATTGAAACTCCTTATGCCGTTACAACAATGCCAGTTGCGGTGTACGATGCAAAAGGAAGACTGCTGATGCAGCTAAGTTATTCTAAAGGAACAGGTAAAAAAACAATTGAACTTATTATTGCCAGATTGGCAAAAGGAAAATATTATATTAAGGTATTTAACGGGTCAAAAACAATCGGTACTGCTGAACTGCTGAAATTATAATGACTTTTGCAGTAAAGCGGCAAACATCGTATCTGCTTTTACCTGGTAACCTTTTAGCAATTCCATCTTCACCAACTGAAGATGGAATTGTTCTTTAATGAAGTTAACAGCGGCTTCGTTTTCCTTTTCAAAAACCGAACAAGTAATGTACAACAGGTGACCACCGGGTTCCAATTGAGGGATTACATTACTGATAATTTTCTTTTGCAGCGCAGCATACTCTTCAATTTTCTTCGAATCGAAATAATACAGCTGTTCCGGTGTGCGGCTCCAGGTGCCGCTACCAGTACAGGGCGCATCTGCAATTACCAGGTTAAAGGTTGATAGAGAATTATTTAATGGTTTGCTTAAATCAACAACAAATCTCTCATAGTTTGTAATACCTGCTGCTGCAAAACGATTACCCAGGTTTATAAGAATAGATTCCCGTACATCAGATACTATCAGGTCAATATCGCCCAGTATATCTTTCGCCATAATGGATTTGCCGCCACTGGCAGCACAGCAATCCCATACCCGGAACTCGTCTGACGGTCCCCGTCTGACAGGTTCAAAAAATTCCCCTACCCTCTGCGAACTGTAATCCTGCACTACTGCTTCTTTGTCAATTGTTATAAGTTCATCAATCTTAGATGAGTTAGATATTGCGATACAATTATCTGAAATAGTTTGAAATCCAACTCCACCTTTGGCAAGTTTTTGCTTTACAATATTCTCTTTTCCTGGTCTTAGCCGGAGAAATAAATCAGGTTGCTGTAAATGAGACAGTGTAAATGCATCTTTATCTATGCCTTCACTTAATTCGTCCTGCCAGGGAAAAATATCCTGCAGCGGGAAGTTGTGCTCAAACATTTTTTGCTTCTCAGCGAAAGTGACTGCAACTTTTCCATTCCATGCCGGCTTTAACTCTTGTAATACTTCGTTCGGTTGAAGGGAACATAAAAATAAAGCAATAAGAATCTTCTCCTCCACCGGCACATCAGGTAGTGCCTTGCCCAATCTGAAATAACAATAACATAAATGGCTTACCTGCTTCCGGTCTTTGGAACCAAATTTTTTATGCTGAGAAAAATATTTTTTGATGAAAGAAGTAAAGGGCTCTGCTCCCTTATAACCAGAAAGGATGGCAGAAGCTGAATTAAGATAGGAATGATAACGGCTCATTTTAAAAAGATAAAAAAGCGGTTGTGCTGGTAATTAAGCATCAGGCCGCTGGTAAAATCATTTTTATAAATAGAATACTTTAGTAGCGGCCACATGCTTAACTACACTCCGAGCAACGTTTTCACCGGGTCTTTCCCAATCAGTAACTGTTCGGGGTTTTCCAACAATTCTTTTACTCTTACTAAAAAACTTACTGATTCACGGCCATCAATAATCCTGTGGTCATAACTTAACGCCAGGTACATCATTGGCTTCACCACAACCTGCCCGTTCACTGCCATTGGCCTCTCCTGTATTTTGTGCATTCCAAGAATTGCACTCTGGGGGATATTAATAATCGGTGTACTCATCAGCGAACCAAACACACCGCCGTTTGTAATAGTAAAAGTTCCACCGGTTAATTCTTCAGCGGTTAGCTTACTATCTTTTGCTTTGCCAGCCAGCTCTACTACTTTCCTTTCCACATCAGCCATGCTCATACTTTCCACATTTTTTATTACCGGCACGGTCAATCCTCTTGGTGTGCTTACAGCAATACTAATGTCAGCATAATCATGATAGACCAACTGGTCGCCATCAATGTAGGCATTTACAGAAGGCCATTCAGCCAATGCCACAGCACAAGCTTTGGCAAAAAAACTCATAAAGCCCAATCCAACGCCGTGTATCTCTTTGAATTTATCCTTGTACTTCGTTCTTATTTCCATAATGCTGCTCATATCCACCTCATTAAAAGTGGTAAGCATCGCAGTAGTATTTTTCGCTTCCACCAATCTTCTTGAAATTGTTTTCCGCAGGTTGCTCATTTTCTCTGTCCGTACATTGCGGCTGTTCAATTCAGTTCCGGCAAATGCTTTTTTACCCGGATTAGCCAATGCAGCCAGCACATCATCTTTCAATATCTTTCCCGCTGTTCCTGTTGCAGTAACAGTTTTAAGATCAACTTTTTTATCTGCGATAATTGCCGAAGCAACAGGTGATGCTTTTATATCATTTGAAACTACTGTTACAGGTGCTGTATTTGTTGCTGGCTTACTATCAATACTAACAAGGGCAACAGGTTCTGACTTCCGACTCTCGACTCCCGACTCCTGACTCTTCTCTGGCTTAGCAGCCGATTCATCAATGCTGGCTAACAGATCACCTATTTTAATTGTATCGCCTTCTTTAATGGCACCTAATTTTATTACCCCGGCTTTCTCAGCATTCACTTCAAAAGTTGCTTTTTCGCTTTCCAGTTCAGCAATCACTTCATCTCTTTCCACATAGTCACCATCTTTTTTATTCCATTTCAGCAAGGTTACTTCACTGATAGATTCACCAACTGTCGGAATTTTTATATCAATCATATACTCTTATTTCAAATTAAATACTAAAAGCTGTTTCAATAATCTCTCCCTGCTCCTGCTGATGCACTTTATTGTATCCCGTCGCAGTAGAAGCAGATGGCTGCCTGCCTATCACCCCATAATTTATACTGTTCAGATTCATTTTCAGAAACGATGCAGCACCCATATTCAAAGGCTCTTCCTGTACCCAGAACCAGGTAGCGTTGCCATACTTATGCTGTAAAGCTTCTAATTGTTTAAGCGGTAACGGATAAATCTGTTCAAGACGGATGATAGCAATATCGTTCCTTTTTTCTTTTTGCCGGCGTTCAGCCATATCAAAATAGATTTTGCCGCTACAGAATAAAACTTTCTTAACCGCAGCAGCGTCAGCATTGGCATCATCAATTACTTCTTTAAATCCGCCTGCTGTAAACTCTTCAATTCCTGAATAACTACCCGGATGCCGGAGATTAGCTTTTGGAGAAAAATCAACTAATGGTTTTCTGAAAGGCCATGCCAACTGCCTTCTTAATGCATGAAATAAGTTAGCTGATGTGGTGATATTGGTTATCACCATATTTAGTTCGGCGCACAATTGTAAAAAACGTTCCATTCTTGCACTGCTGTGCTCTGGCCCCTGACCTTCATAGCCATGTGGCAACAATAACGTAACGCCATTCATCCGGTTCCATTTTTGTTCTCCGGCAGCAATAAACTGATCTATCATCGTTTGGGCACCGTTAGCAAAATCGCCAAACTGTGCTTCCCATATCACCAGGGCATTGGGGTTCGCCATTGCATAACCATATTCAAAACCCAGCACTCCATATTCACTCAGCAAAGAATTATAAATTCTGAATAGCCCTGTCGCATCAGGAATCCTGCTCAACCTGTTATATGCTTTATCATTCTCTTCATTCCGTAGCACTGCGTGACGATGAGAAAAAGTTCCCCGCTGCACATCCTGTCCGCTCATTCTTACATTCTTTCCATCCACTAATAAACTTCCATAAGCTAATAACTCACCCGTTGCCCAGTCTATTTTTTGTTCGGCTTCAAACAATTTTATTTTATCCTGCAATATCTTTTCCACTTTGCGGAGAGGTTTAAAATCAGCCGGCCATTGCATCATGGCTTCAAACACTTTTTTAAAATCTTTCTCCTTAATCGCCGTTACCGGCGAAGAATCAAAATCGGCAGCCGTTGCCCGGCGAAGTTTTTTCCACTCCACTTCAGGCGCCTGGTATTTATAAGGCAAGGGGTTTTGTTTCACTTCATCCAGCCGCTCCTGCAGGTCAGCCCAGAATTTTTTTCTCCATTTCCTTCGCCAGTTCCTGTGCATCAGGTTCCCCGTTTTCCAATAAATATTTTATATATACTTCTCTTGGATTAGGATGCTTGTCTATTAAAGCATATAAATGTGGTTGGGTGAACTTTGGGTCATCTCCTTCATTGTGTCCATGCTTACGGTAGCAAACCATATCAATAAAAAAGTCAGCATTAAACTCCTGCCGATAGCGGGTAGCCACCTCCACACATTTCACCACTGCTTCCGGATCATCACCATTTACATGAAACACTGGTGCCTGCACAGCCGCTGCCAGCGAAGTGCAGTAGTCTGAACTTCTTGCATCATCAAAATCCGTTGTAAAACCAATCTGGTTATTGATAACAAAATGAATAGTGCCACCAGTATAAAAACCATCCAGGTTGCACATCTGCAGCACTTCATACACAATGCCCTGTCCTGCCACAGACGCATCGCCATGAATTAATATCGGAAGTATTTTATCAAAGTCGCTTTTATACATCACATCAGCCTTGGCTCTTGCAAAACCAACCACTACCGGGTCCACCGCTTCCAGGTGCGATGGGTTTGGCATCAGTTTCAAATGAATCGTTTTATCATTTATCGTTTGCACTTCACTGCCATAACCCATATGGTATTTCACATCACCACTGCCCATCGTTTGGTCAAGCTTGGCAGTGCCTTCAAATTCACTGAATATCTGTTCATATGTCTTGCCCATTATATTCGCCAGCACATTCAGCCTGCCCCGGTGTGCCATTCCTATCACCACCTCCTGCACATTGTTATCAGCAGCAGTGTTAATGATGGCGTCCAGTGCAGCAATCGTCGTTTCTCCACCTTCTAATGAAAATCTTTTCTGTCCTACATATTTGGTATGAAGGAATTTTTCAAACATCACCCCCTCGTTCAGCTTCTCTAATATTCTTTTCCTTTTTGCCAACGGCAGTGGTTCCAGCATTTTCTTTTCCACTTCATTCGTTAGCCAGTCCACTTTCTTTTGGTCACTTATATATTTAAATTCAATACCGATATGAGAAGCATACGTTTTTTCCAGGTGGGTAAAAATATTCCGCAGCGTAGTTGTTCCAAGACCGATTAAATTACCGGCATTAAATACGGTATCAAGGTCAGCTTCTGTAAAGCCATAAAATTCCAGTTCAATATTAGCCCCTCTGTCCTTCCTCGGACGAATCGGGTTCGTCTTAGCCAGTAAATGGCCTTTATTACGATAACCTAATATCATCCGGTAAGCCCTTATTTCCCGCATCCAATCCACATCCGCACTAAGCGGTTTATTGGGGGTGTGTACAGGTACAGCAGCAGCAGAAACATTTTTTCCATTACCGTTTGTATTGGCATTAGCTACCGCAAAATCAAAACCTTCAAAAAACATTTTGAATTCCGGATCCACATTCGCAGGATTTTTTAAAAACTCCTGGTACATACTTTCAATAAAAGCTGGGTGCTGACTGGTGATATACTGGAAATCCTTCATAAAGAAATTAACAGGTATTATAAGGAATTTGGGTGGACAAATCTACACTATTTGAGGCAAAGACAGCTTACAGATTTACCTGCATCACAACGGCTTTCTTAGTATTTTTAAAAAAAGTTGCTATATGAAATCTTTGTTGCTCCGTCTTTTTTTAGTACTCATACTTTTTCAATCTTCAATTACTTTAAAAGCCCAGCCCGATAGCCTTGATATCAAGATAGGACAAATGATAATCTTCGGTTTCTACGGAACTAAAGTGGACAAGAAAGATGCAGTGTATAAAGCCGTAAAAGAAGGCAAAGTCGGTAGTATTCTTTTATACAGAAGAAACATTTCAACAACTAATACCAGCAGCCAATTGCAAAAGCTTATTAAAGATTTTCAATCAGCAGCACCCATTTCACTTTTTATAAGTATAGACCAGGAAGGTGGCCTCGTCAATCGTTTCGACAGTCTTCCGGGTTTCCCCTCCATGCCTTCCGCATTTTTTCTTGGCAAAAAAAATGATATAGAAACGACCAAATATTACAGTGATAACGTCGCTTACACCTTATCCCGCCTCGGTATTAACCTGAATTATGCACCGGTGCTGGATGTTTACAATCCCAACTGCCCGGTGTTGGGAGCAAGAAATCGTTGCTTTGCTACCAGCCCCGACGACATTGCCAGGTATGCAGAGCAGGTAATTTTATCGCACAATTATTTCCGGGTACACACTATGGTAAAGCATTTTCCCGGTCATGGTAATTCGCTGAGCGACTCTCATCTTGGAGTGGCGGATGTTACTAAAACATGGAAACAGGAAGAACTGGAACCCTACCGCCAGCTCATTCAAAAAGGGCTGGTAGATGCAGTAATGACAGCCCACATTGTCAATGGCAAGCTCGACGAATCAAAGCTGCCCGCCACCCTTTCCAAAAAAATAATCACCGGCATTCTTCGTGACAGCCTCGGTTTCGCCGGTCCCGTTTTTTCCGACGATATGATGATGCAGGCCATCAGCAGTCAGTATGGCCTGGATGAGTCCATCCGCCTTGCTCTTGAAGCCGGGGTGGATGTGCTTATGTTTAGCAACAACATTAAAGGGGTCGGCAATTATTCACCCGATAATATCCACAAAATCATTAAATCGCTGGTTATCAAAGGAAAAATTAGTGAGACACAAATCAACGATTCTTATCAGCGGGTCATAAAAATGAAGCAAAAATGGCAGTAATTGTCTCAAATTATTCATTCTTAATTATCAATTATTAATTACTAAACCTTACCTTTGCCTCCCGAAATTATCGGGACAAAAAACAAGTAAGAATGGCTAATCACAGTGCAACAAAAAAGGATGCCCGTCAGGCAGCTAAAAGAACAATAAGAAATAAGTACTACGGCAAAACCACCCGTAATGCCATCCGTGACCTTAAAGCCCTGAAAGGAAAAGAAATGGGTGAAAAATTCCCTGAAGTGGCCGCCATGATAGATAAATTGGCTAAGCGTAATGTGATTCACAAAAACAAAGCTGCAAACCTGAAAAGCAAATTGGCAAGAAAAGCTAACGCTGCTAAATAAGGCTTAGAAATAAATTATTTAAAAGGCATCTCATTTAGAGATGCCTTTTAAATTTTAGGGGGTCCGGCTGTCCGCTCTTTAGTCCAGATTCTGCTGACGATTTACACCGGAGGGAAATAATGAATTGCAGCTTTATTTTAAAAAAAGTATTATAAATAAAACCCCGGAACATGGCGGGGTTTTATTTATTCTCTTACTGAGTACTTAGGTCCTTTCTTAATTTCATTGTGTACTGTTCCATTTTTACCACAGCCTCATCCAGCAGCTTTACTCTTTTATCCCAATCATCATAGCCGTATGCTTTTACATATTCATCCCTGAAGGTTGGGCTTCCTGCAGCGGCTGTACCATAATATCCGGATTCCAGTGATTTAAACCCCTCTTTAAGATTGCGGATAGAAACCGTTACCTGGTCTGAACCATCCCACATTTGTTCGAAAAAATTATAACTCAGGTTTTTAAAAAACGGGTCTTTCGATGTATTGTTTATTTTCACTGACCTGCCCAGTTCTTTATAATAATCTCCCATGTTAAGATTAAACTTAAGGTGCCTTACTGTTACCACATATTTTTCAGATGTTGAATCCGGACGAAGGCTGAGGCTGTCAATAAAACGGTAGGTGCCATTCATTGTTTCCTCCAGCATGGGAAAGAAATTTTTATCAAGATCAAGGCTGTGTGCCGCTCCATCCGATCTTTCCTTGTCAAAATCTGCAAAAGACCTGCCTGAATTTACCAGATGATAAGCACCGTTATCAGGGCCGCTTAAAATTTCATACACTTCTGTTCTGTTATCTGCTTTATGAAACTTTGCGATATGCAGCTTATAGGCTGCCTCAAATGCCATTTTCTGACCTTTCTTAGGCTTGACGGTATTGACAGTTACCAGATCTGTTTTTTGTGAGAAAGCTGCCAGTGAAGCAAACATTGTCACCAGGAAGATGATTTTTTTCATGTGTGTATTTTTTGTTGGTTAAAAAAAACTTTATATATACCTGACACTTAAGCCAGACAGCATTAAATGGTGGTTACAATAAAAGAAACATAAAAAATCAGGTGGGCATTACCGGGGCCGTAATTACAGGGTGGTATTAAGGGATGAGAAAGATAGAGAATTTATGAAATATAAAAAATATTTTATTTGCAACGCCCTGATGTGCTTGTAACAACGCAGTTTTGTTTTTATTGCCTCCGGCAATTGTATTCATCGCCACAGGCGATATAATACAACTGCGAAACTGAAAGTTTCGCAGAGCCTTTTATATGTTTCGAAGAACCGGGGCCTGCACACAACACATAGCGACGGCGTACTTTTTTTTTG
>JANNCC010000184.1:0-3199 GCA_031386125.1 Chitinophagaceae bacterium | reverse complement strand
CCAGGGTGTACCCCAAGGCAGAGTATATCGGAGACTATATTGGCACGTCTATGACGGGACTTGGACACAGTTATCTGAAATTGGGCAGTTATCAAAATTCTTTAATAAACTATAAATCGGCTATTGAGTATTTACAGATAGCTAATGATGACGAAATTCTTTGCGAAGCCATGTTAGGTCTGGCCAATTTATACAGGCAGCTTAACAAATATGATTCATCCGGCTACTATGCAAACATGTCACTTTCGATAGCACAAAAAGATGGATTTCTTTCGAAAGAACTTGAAGCAGCGGAATTTCTTACGGATCACTATAAAAAAATAAAGAATATTGACAGTGCATTTACCTATGTAAGCTATGTAAAGAGCCTCAACGATACTGTCAACAGTAAAAGCAAAATCAGGGAATCGCAGGTTATTTCCAGTAACGAACATTTCAGACAGTTGGAAATAGAAGAAAGCAGGCGACAAGCCCAAAAGCAACGGGTTGAACAATTACAAATGATGCTGATAGCTATATTTATTCCGGGCTTTTTCCTTCTTACTCTTTTACTAAGCCGGGTAAATTTGCATATAAAACTAATCCGGCTGCTCGGTGTACTTTCTCTGCTGTTTCTTTTTGAATACCTCACTTTGCTGCTTCACCCAACGGTAGCAAGGTTTACACACCATACACCTATCTATGAAATTTTGATTTTTGTGGTTTTGGCAGCTTTGTTAATACCCTTGCATCACCGCCTTGAACATTGGCTGATACATAAACTTATACACCACAGGCATGGCTCCCATGCGAAAAACACAAAGGGGACAAAATAAAAAATCGTTCCGGCTTTCACTATTTCATTGCAAACAAAATAGTAAACCGAAACGATAATAATGATTTAACCTAAATCAGATCACCTTAAGGGGCTGGCGGAAGAGGCTCCTTAACTGGCTTTTTCTTAGCAGTATCATCCGTAGCTTTTTTCGCTGTGTCATCAACTGGCGGCGGTGGTGGATCTACTGTTTTAACTGAAGCAGTGTCAGGAGGTGTTTCTTTTTTGTCTCCTTCCTTTTTGCTATTACAAGCTACTACTGTAAAGGCAAGGAAGAGAAAGGCTAAAACGAATTGATAAGCAGATTTTGGAATTTTGTTGGTCATAAAAAAATAATTTAGACCCTAATTCTACGAAAATTATTGAGAAGCCCCAAAAAAAACCTTAAAAGAGTGTTTAGAGGCTTCTGTCATCCCCCTTATTGGTTTTCAAATCTTTTTTAGGTTCTGGCTTAATAAGTTTGAAAAAGGTAGCTTTAAAACGGTTGTTAACTACTTCTCCCTGCACTTCCGCTTTTTTGATGGCCTCACAGAAACCGTCTGACGCATGTGCATCGCCATGATCGTCTATCTTAGTTCCATCTACAAAATAAGCCTTACCGTCTATGCGTACGGCTAAATGACAACCCTTGCCCGTCAGACTGTGAAAAAACTATTTTCTCGCTATAAATTTTGCTGTATAATTTGATATAAGTGATTTAGGCCTTCGCTTAGCTGGCCTTTATAAATATCAATCGGGGTGAGTTGCAAAAACAAGCGGTCGCATTTTGACCGTACATCAATTTGATAAGCACCTTTTTTATTGCACCAACTACTTTGGCGTAGTCTGGTTGCCAATTTTTAATCGCTTCCAGCATTTTATCAAAACCCAGTATGTTCTTTGTCCGCAGAAAGTTGTAGCAAAACATGATAAGATTCATTTCTCCATTTACTTTCTCCAATCCTTTTACCAGTGTATGTGTAAAGCCCCAATGCCGCTTTATTGTACCAAAGGGATGTTCTACTATCGCCTGCCGCCGTTTATAATACTGCGGATTGTTCTTTATGTTGTTATCATTTACATCTACCGCATCCTGGTATTCGCTTCGGTGTATGATGCGTTTGGGCAGTTTGGTGCATTGATGTTTCAATGAACAGGTTTTACAGGCTTCTGTTCTGTAAGTTTTAAAACGATAACTTGTTTCATTGGCCTCGCCCTTTTTATTATGCCAGGTGCCCAGTGTGGTGAGTGTGGCCCCTGCAGGGCAGGTGTAAGAGTCTGTTGCTTTTTCATAACTAAAGTTCTCTGATAAAAAATCAGTGGCTATATGTTTTACTGATGGTTGGTCTTTATACGCCACATGGGTTATCATGTTTTCTTTTTGACATTGTTGCAACTCTGCTCCGGTATGATAACCTTTATCGGCCAGTACCGTTATGGTATCCTCCTTTTGCAATTGCAAATTCTCTTTGGCTTGTACGGCTGCTTTATACAATGCTTTACCATCGTTGCTATTGGTGGCCTGTGTATGTACTATCAAATTATGTTTATCGTCCACAGCATTCTGTGTATTGTAGGCCACTTCCACAATGTTTTTTACAATGATGATGCTGCGGCTGTCCCCGTCATTGGTACTGATTTGTTTGTCGGTTGTATTATCTAACTGCTCCTGTAGTGTATCGTATTTTATAGTCCGTTCTTTTAGTTTGGTCAGAACTTCGGCTATCTTTTCTTTTTTTACCATCACCTCATCGCTGTTGCTCTCCTGCTTATCGAGTTCATCCAGCTCCTGCAAATATTTTGCCGTTTTATCTTCTATAAAACCGCGGTGCTTGTCTATCTTTTTCTGATTGTAATTATTCTTTTTGCTGTTCACCGCTTTAAACTTGCTGCCATCTACGGCAATGGTGGTTTTGCCCAGCAAACCCGCATCGCTTAAAAACTGAACATAGATTTTAAACATGCTTTGCAGCGGCTGCGCATGCAGCTTGCGGAAGTCGGCTATGGTATGGTAGTTGGGCCTCAGGTTTTGCAACAGCCATTGCAACTCTATATTGCGGATACACTCCCGTTCCAGTTTACGGCTGCTGCGGATCTTGTTTAAATAACCATACAGGTACAATTTTAAAAGTACACCCGGGGCATAAGGCGGTCGGCCTTCAGTCTTGTGTACCGTACTGGTGAATCCCAATTGGAGCAGATCCAGTTTGTCGACAAACGCATCCATGAGTCTGACCGGATTATCTGCTGCTACCTGGTCTTCCAGTGTGGCAAAGTAACTTTGATGGCGGTTGCTTCCCTTTATAAATTCCATACCACCCTATTGCAATAATCATACTCCTTTTGTACTCATTCACATTCTGTGTATATTTATAACAGGCAGTGAGTTTTTTCACAAACTGTCGT
>JANNCC010000335.1:0-3088 GCA_031386125.1 Chitinophagaceae bacterium | reverse complement strand
AATTCAAAAAAATGAATCCGGCCCGCATGGGGAGGTGCCGGAACCCAGTTGACATCTTTTCGCATAAGCGTACTAGTTAGTTCTACTTTGTTTTTGTCTTCGGGTAACCAGGCAAGCGGCACTGTTGATAATTTTATTCCGGGTTTATAAATCCTCAACGTATAGTCTGATACCACGCCATCTTTATCTTTACGGGTATCGTCCTTTGGATTAACCGGCCGCATTTTAATTTTGACATCAAAGAAATCAGCGGTTATATCTTTTGGCCATTCATCTGGTGCCTGATAAATGATTGAAGAGCCTGTATCTGTTGGAAGGCCATTTCCAAATTTACCCAGCCCTGCTTTTGAAAAAGACCAAACGTAAACCACATTATCCTCGTATTGTTTTTCAAACGGTTTTGGTGGAATGCAAGGTGGAGAAGTTATACAGGCAACTTTTAATGCCATGTCTTTATCCCTGCTGTCTTTTGCTCTCAATTGTACCCATTGTCCTAATAAAATGTATTCGTGCCCAAGAACATCATCAGGGCCAAGAATTGCTGATGCATCAATCAGTGATAGCTTCGACCATTCAGGCCCTTCCGGTTTACAGGAAGGTGTACCAGATGGTACACTAGGTATGGGATCAGGTTTCCTTTTAGTATCGGATTCAATCGTTATATAATAATAATCCTCCCTCCTTAGCTCTTTATCGTTTTTAGCTACACGGCTTCTTTTAATAGTTATGGTAATATCTTTTTTGAGTGTGAAGTCCTGCACTTGTGAAGGAATATCATCTATTATTTTTAATACAATTGAAATGGTAATAGAAGTATCCATTCCAATAACCGGCAATGGAAGATAAGGAGGTTTAAAAATAGTGTAATCACCATAATCCTTCCATACATTATCCGGCAAACAACCCAACTTTACAAAACTCCCTTCTCCCTTTATTATGGACCATTCAAACCGAACCCGTCCATTTAATGTAATTGTTTTGCTTTCGCCCGGAGCGCATTTTGGATCTGGTAAACAAGTCCAGCGCAGCAAATCTGAGTCGCTTCCTTCTGCACCCAAAGGAATAAAATCATCCCTTCTGATCTTATAACTTTTTACGAATTGAGGTTTCACCCCGCCAATGATCGGCTGACCTTTTAATTCTTCCCATTCCATTTGACAGGTAGCAGTTCCCGGCCAGTCTGGTGGTATCGTACCATCCATATTACAATTGCGGGTACATTTTGATCCATCACTACAGTATATGGTAATTGTCAGGTTGAGTGAATAAGATCCGGGTTTTTTGATTTTTATTTTAACTTTTTTCTTTTTCCCACTTCCATCAATTCCTATCACATCATTTTTGGCAATATGCCATAAATAATCAATCCGTTTTACATCGCAGGAAACCCTGGATGATCCTTTGCCTGAAGAACCTTTACATTCAGCTTTAACTACTGCTTCGAATTTTAAGGAGCCCGGGCCGGCACCAATTTGAATGATAGAACAGGACCCATCACATTCACAGGATCCTTTATCAGGCTCAGGTACAGGTGGACCACCTTCGATTTCCTCCGTGCAGGTACATTGGCTATTATCACTGCAGGTAACCGTAACCGTTACCAATAAAACAAAAGGGCTGTTATTGGGATTTTTTGTTTTAACGAAAACTTCGTTTTCACCAGCAGTAATTTCAACCTTTTCATCCTCCGAATTAATGCTCCATTCATAGATATAGGCATCCACTATTCCGCAACCTGTACAGGGTAATTTTCCATGATAGCCAGAGCAAGAGGCCATTACTTTTGCACGATAGGTGGTAATGCCGTCTGCCGTGTTCACCAATTCGATGGTTACGAAACAAGAACAAATACAACCCGGACATAGTGGTTGAGTAGGTTGAATTGGCTGGGCCTCTGTATCTGGGTTTTCCGGCAAATCAAGATTTACATTCACCGAAAAACTTCCCGTCCTGATACTTTGTATATCGAATCGTTTATTGAATGTACCCGATCCAACACTATCCGGTGAAAGAGCAATAACAATCAAGTTGGAAGGTTGCATCATCACTACGCTGGTAGTAATATTAGCAAGTGTAAGTAAAGCAGTATCTGGTAAATTTTGAAGACCGGTAATGCTGACATTAATATACGTCTCCTCTCCTTTCAGCAAATCCAATTTACCAGCTGATACATTCATCTGTACACCCGAAACTTGTTGTGAGCAAATTTGCTTTCCACTTTCCTGTACATTCAATGTTTTTAACCCTGTAGCATCCGCAGGATATAAAACAATACATTCCCTTGGTGATTTTACAAGAATCTCCATTGGTTTATTATCCAGCGTGCAATTGGTATTGGATGAATTTCCATCAAAAGGACCTGTTATCCTGAACGGTGAACCGGTTAATCCATGAGAAGGAATTTTGCATTGTGATGGTGCAGGTTGTTGATTTTTTTCATTTAATGTTGGAATAGTTAGTTCTCCGGCTTTTATTCCTGAACCATTTATTAATTCTAGTTGGCCTTTCATAGGCAGGTCTGCATTTACTAAAAACTGAAATGGCTTATTCGTATTATCGACAGCAATTTTTTCGTTGTTGATACTAATGGAATATTTTTTAAGTTCCGTAAGATTATTGGCAGTTTGCTTTGCATTTTTTCCATTGGGCTCAGCAATAACACGTCCTGAAATAAGATCACCAGGGCGTATATCATCGGGCAGGTAAACTTTTATATTGCCGGCTGATGTAGTAAAAACAGCAGTGGTTAATCCTTTTTGTGATGAAATGGTCTGCGCCCAGGTTATTGATGCGGGTACCAACAGGAATAAAGTGAGCAGAGCCGAGAAGGTATTTTTCTTTCTCATGGCAATGCTTTGCTTAAAATTATAACAGTTTTATTGAACTTATAGAAAGAATTTTAATAATATGATAAATCTAAAAAGATCAACCTGACTGTATAACGGGTTATTTTAATAGTAAAAACGGCCACTTTCTGGCTTTTACTGCTCAATAAGTAAGGTTTGGATAATCTTAACATTTTATAAATACCCATTTGTGCAAGTTGCACGGGGTTTGCATCGTTAATAACAGGTGTGAACAACAATGG
>JANNCC010000143.1:0-9134 GCA_031386125.1 Chitinophagaceae bacterium | reverse complement strand
AGTTCGGGAAAGGCTGTTCTCCAGGGTGACAAGATTCCGAAAGCGGAAGATTAAGCCATCAAGGGAAGCTACTAAAAGATATTAAGTTTCTGATAAGGTGAGTCTTTGAGATTCCTCTGCAGCCTGTACTGAGGTACGAAGTATCGGGATGACAAAATGGCCAAGAAGAAAAGAACCGTAAGAGTAAATTATTACAGCATGCTATATGTTTAAGAGTATAAATTAAAATCAGTTCCTTATTCCGGGTGTAAATGGGGTTGTTACTATTGCAAAAAATAGTGGGATGAGTATTTTAGCATTGCTATCATTTTTAATCTTTAAAACAATACCCAATGAAAAAACTATTCCACCCTGGCATCTATGCTATTATTGCAAGTATTGCAATAACTGTTGCTTCCTGTTCCAAATCAGCAAACGACATTGTTATTACTGAACAATCCGTAAAAAAAGAACTTCCTTCTATGAAGATGGGTAAGCAGGCCATTTCTCCTTCAATAATGGTTGAAGAAGGATCAAAGTTCTATTCTATGATTAACCAGCCTTATGAATTTAAACTGGGCGTTCCCGGTTCATATCTTCCCCAGGGCTCAATTGCCGTTTTTTATGTTATTCTTTCAGCAGAATTTGCAAAAGATCCTCCCAGCAGCGCAACGCTTAACCTGATGGATGATGAAACCGGCGATGTTATTGATAAATACGAACTTATTTCTAAAGAGGCGGCAGGTGAATATAATATAACTGTGCCGGTTGAACTGGCCGGTTATCCATTTTTGGTTGGCATCGTTGAATTAAATGAGCCATATAATAACAGGACTATAGCTCTGCATTCAGAGATCACTGTCTCTGGCAATACTACAGTCGCCCATTTTGGGACTGCCTTTAGTGTTATGCCACAATAGATAAATGATTTTTAAGAACTCTTCCTGCAGGATGCGGGAAGAGTTTTTTTTACCCTTCCATCAATTTTGCTATTCCAAATGCAGCGGCGGCGGCCACTGCACCAATCAGCATTACCCTTATTGCTCCAGACCATACTTTAATGCCTGTCATTTTACTTTTGAAAAAACCAAAAACAAACAGGCAGATAAGTGTTACGATAGCTGAAATTTTTAATCCCTCTATCGGGGAGCTTACAAAAAAATAGGGGCTAAGCGGAACCATTCCTCCAACGACATAAGAGAGGCCAATGTTCAGCGCTGATTTGGTGGCTCTTTTGGGATCAGGTTTTTCTAAACCGAGTTCATACTTCATCATAAAGTTCACCCATTGTTTTTTATCCTGTGCAATTTCTTGGGTTGCTTTGTCCTGCAGTTCTTTACTTAAACCAATATTGGCAAAAAATTCTTTGGTTTCTTCTATTTCTCTTTCCCGAAGATTTTCCACTTCGTAGTATTCTCTTTTTTCTTCGCTGCGGTAATGATCCTGTTCGGTTTTTCCGGCAAGGTAACCACCAAGCCCCATTGCAATAGAGCCGGCAGCTACTTCCGCAATACCGGCAATAACAATAATGTTTGTGGAATCAACAGCGCCACTAAGGCCTGCTGCCAACGCAAATGGAACGGTGAGGCCATCACTCATACCGATTACAATATCCCTGAGGGCCGCACTGCTTTTCAGATGTTCTTCCTGGTGTGGGTTTCTATCGTGGTGAAGATGTGTGTCCATGGGATGAAGTTAAATATTTTAAAAAAAGAAAAAACAGTTGTTATCATTACAACGGCTGATATTTATCAAGTGATGGAGTAGTTATGTTTATATCTAATGTCTTATTGTGCTTTATGGTTGTGATGCCGGGCTAAGCCCGGGGCGACATTTATGACTCGTTTTTGTTTTTGTAAATTCCTATTTTGGGTTATGGCTCGAATCGGTTCATATTCAGTTTATATTCTTTCCAATTATGCAAGAACTGTTTTTTATATTGGCATGACTAATAATCTTGAAAGAAGAATTTGGGAACATCGTAATAATGATGGCGGAGCTTTCACTGCAAAATACAAATGTCATTTTCTTATGTATTATGAGGATTATACTGATGTTAATAATGCCATTGCCAGAGAAAAACAATTAAAGAACTGGGAACGTAAATGGAAAATAGAATTAATCAGGAAAGGGAATCCTGATTTAATTGATCTGGCAAAAGACTGGGTTTAGAGAAAGATGCCGGGTCAAGCCCGGCAAGACACCAAAGAGGCGTTATACTTCAGGGTATTAGTGAAAACAATAAATTCTGATAATGAGAGAAAGATGCGGGGTCAAGCCTGAATCAAGTTGAGGCCAAGCCCCGGCAAGACAGACTCCGAAAGTTCCGGCTTCTTCATTAATCTAAAACAAGAAGACTTTTATCAATTATTCCCACACATTCCATCACCTGTTCTTTTGTAATTGTGAGAGGAGGAGCAAAGCGGATTTTATCACCATGTGTTGGCTTAGCCAGCAGGCCATTTTCTTTTAATTGTAAACACAATTCCCAGGCTGCTTTTTTATTGTGATGCTGAATTATGATTGCATTCAACAATCCTTTGCCCCTGACCAATGCAATATGTTTTGAATTAAGATTTTTTAATTCACTGCGCAACAATTCACCCATTGCTGCTGCATTCTCTGTCATCTTCTCTTCTTTCAATACCTGCAATGCTACTATGGCTACTTTGCAGGCCAATGGGTTGCCACCGTAGGTAGAGCCATGTTCACCGGGTTTGATGGTCATCATTATTTCATCATCACACAGCACAGCACTAACCGGAAGTATGCCGCCGCTGAGTGCTTTGCCTAATAGTAAAATATCAGGCCGCACCTCTTCATGATCACAAGCCAGCATTTTACCGGTACGGGCAAGACCTGTTTGTATTTCATCTGCTATGAATAAAACATTAGCTGCTTCGCAGATTTTTTTGGCTTTTGCGAGGTAGCCACCATCAGGAACCAGTACACCGGCTTCTCCCTGTATTGGTTCTACTAAAAACCCTGCAACGTTTTTATCTGCTATTGCTTTTTCAAGAGACAGCAGGTCGTTAAAAGGGATTGCTTCAAAGCCTGGCATATAAGGTCCGAAATTTTTTGTTGCCGATGGGTCGGTACTGAAAGAGATAATGGCAGTTGTGCGACCGTGAAAATTTCCTTCACACACAATTATTTTTGCCTGGCCTTCTGCAATGCCTTTTATTTCATATCCCCATTTGCGGCAAAGTTTAATACCGGTTTCCACGGCTTCTACCCCGGTATTCATTGGCAGCACTTTATCATAACCAAAATAACCGGTGATGAATTTTGCATACTCACCGAGCACATCGCTGTGAAAGGCACGGCTGGTTAAGGTTAGCTGTTGTGCCTGTTCAATTAAAGCCTGTACTATTTTGGGATGGCAATGTCCCTGGTTGACGGCGGAGTAGCCACTCAGAAAATCATAATACTGTTTGCCATCTACATCCCATAGATGAACACCTTTGCCCCGGTTGAGCACCACGGGAATGGGATGATAGTTATGTGCTCCGTATTGTTCTTCCAATTCAAAATAGTGTTGTGCCGTTGGTAACATATCAATAGTTGTTAGCATGATGAATAGGTGAATGGTGAAAAGTGAATGGAGAGTGAACTCCTGATACCGGGGGTGCAGCTATTATTATCCTCGATGATTGAGCAGGTCAAGATTCTGCCGAAGGAATGATATGGATGATTGCTGTTTGATTAGCTGAAATTTGCTGCAAGATAATGAAAGTTGGGGAAGGGGCAATAGGGAGCAGGGAGTGGGTTTTTTGTAACTTGTGGTTTCAATATTTGTTATGTCATATAAAGTTCCTGCAGGCACCCGGATAGGCCATGTGCATTTAAAAGTTGCGGACCTTGAGGAGTCATTGAAATTTTACCGTGACCTATTGGGGTTTGAACTGCAACAATATTATGGTGACAGTGCCGCTTTTATCTCGGCAGGTGGCTATCATCACCATATCGGACTCAATACCTGGCATAGCAAAAATGCAGCGCCTGCACCAGTAAGGGCAGCAGGGTTGTATCACACAGCTATTTTATACCCGACCCGTAAAGACCTGGCAATAGTATTGAAACGATTGATTGAAGCGAAGTATCCGCTGACTGGTGCATCTGATCATGGCGTATCAGAAGCTATTTATTTAGACGACCCGGATAAGAATGGTGTGGAATTATATTGGGATAAACCCAAAGAACAATGGCCAACAGATGTCAACGGAAATCTGCAAATGATAACCGCCGCTCTGGATATGGAAGATTTACTGAAGTCAATTGTGTAGTTCCTTCACAAAATAGTTAACAGGAAAAGCGAATCGAAGCTGTTCCTGTTTTGGAAAAATGCCAAACACGGTGCTGCCGCTACCACTCATAGAGGCGTAGATAGCTCCATTGTGATAAAGGGTATTTTTTATGTCAACTATTTCACGGTGCTGTCTGAAGATTATTTTTTCAAAATCGTTTTTCAATTCATCTTTCCATTTTTCCAGGGGAGTTTTGATAATTTCAGCCAATGATTTTTCGGGCTGGGCAGGGGACATGTCTAAAAATGCCCGGCCTGTGTCAACATGAATTCCGGGATTGACAATGACAAATTTATAAGCAGACAGGTCAAGCTCTATTTCCTGGAGTATTTCACCCCGTCCTTTTGCAAAGCAAGGTTTATTGATAATGAAGAAAGGGCAGTCACTTCCCAGTTCGGCAGCATAAACAATAAGTTGTTCAGTAGTAAGTGCCAGTTTGAATAATTGATTTAATATTTTTAATGTGAAAGCTGCATCGGCACTGCCGCCACCAAGTCCGGCACCAGACGGAATAACTTTATGAAGATGAATCTGCACACTCGGTATGCCGGGGAAGTCCTGCTTTAATAGCCGGTAAGCTTTTACACAAAGGTTAGAAGATGGTTTTCCTGCAACAGGCAGGCCACTACTGTAAAATGGGAAACCCGGACTTTTAACGGGCTGTTTATTTTCAATAATCTCCAGTGAATCTGTTAACGGAACGGGATAAAAAATTGTTTCGAGGTCGTGGTAGCCATCACTTCGTTTGTGAAGAATATTGAGGCCAAGGTTAATCTTACAGTTAGGGAAAACAATCACAGGCTAATGGATGTTAAGGATTTCGGAAACGAAAAGGGTATGAAAATATTGTTATTTGTTTTTTCTGCGGCTATTTATTTCATCCCGTATGGCAATGGCCCTGATATAGTCTTCACCTTCCAATACTTCGTTTAAAAGATGATTTAATTCTTCTAAATTCATGGTTTTCAGGTCTTCGTTGCCAGTGGGGTTATTGCTTTCTACCATTACTTCCTGTTTCACTTTTTTCTTTTTGCCTTTTGTTTCGGTGTCTTCCATCAGGATGCCCGCACTTTCCAGGATATTTTCATAGGTATAGACGGGGCAGCCAAAGCGGACTGCCAATGCAATTGCATCTGAAGTTCTGGAATCAATTTCTACGGTGTCATTTTCTGTGGAGCAAACCAGTTTGGAATAAAAAATTCCTTCCTGTAAATCACAAATAATTATTTCGTGGAGGTCAATGGAAAAAGCAGTCATAAAGTTCTTCATCAGGTCGTGGGTGAGGGGGCGGCTGGGCTGCATTTTTTCTAATGCCACAGCGATGGCCTGTGCTTCGAACCCGCCAATAACGATAGGTAAACGCCTTAACCCGTTTACTTCACCAAGCACTACTGCATACGAATGGGTTTGCGTAATACTGTGCGACAATGCTACTATTTCCAATTCTATCTTCTTCATAAAGTATGGGACGAAATTACACTTTTTCGGGTAAAAAAGGAGCAGGTAATCTTCGTTTTAAATAAGCAGGAGCAGCAGTTTTTCAGCAGTATTTATCCCTTACAAAGCCTTGTATCCGCTGAGGTCAAAATAAGCATCTGTATTGCCCGGCTCAACTTTATAGGCCATGATATAAGTGTTTTCGTTCTCAGCAGATTTAGTTCTGAAACCCAGTACAATTTTATACCCGATAACAAGGGGCTGTATATTCATAAAATTATAATCCATGGCAGCAAGATAGGAATGCTGGTTACTTATCAAACAGGCCACTTCAAATATTTCGCCTTCATTGGTTGTCATTTGTCCTTTATATTCCTGGCAGGTAAAACTCATCACCTTTCCTATTTTTTTATCCGGGATTAAAGAAAACTCTGTCCCTTCATTTCTTGTTGTTATTTTTTCGGATTTATAGGTTTTATTTTTTGTGTCCAGTTCTAAAAAGGTACTGTCATTCAAATTGGCAATCATATTTTTTTCGAATGTTTGATCTGCCCTGTAGCCGGGTATAAACATCGTTACCCGGATCCGGCTTTCCCCAAATACAATAAAAACAGAATCTCTGTCGGCAGGGTCATCAGATGTCATGCGGTATTTGATAATGCCGGTAAATCTTTTAGATGTATCAGCCACCGGAGCCACTACATCCGGTGTATAATTGACTGATGCGGATTTTGTATCCTTTTTACCTTTTTTATTATCCTTCTTGTCATCTTTTTTACTGCTCTTTGCAGTTACCGGAGCGGTTGAAATACTATCACTATCATAATCAGTCTTCTCCTGTTTGCCCTTTCCTTTAGATTTTTTTTGCGCCTGCACAGATAAACTCAAGCTGCTAATCAACAGGAGGAAAAGGATTTTTTTCATGTGTTTATTTTGTTTTAATCAGTCACCTGGCATTCGCTGCAAAAAAAACATTAGCTGTTGGAATGTTTTGCTTATGGCTTATTTTATAAATCAAAAACTTTTATTGCTTCTGCAAATTGGCAATAAAAAACCACAAACGCAAATGGTTTGTGGTTGCTGAATGCTATAAGCAAAAGCTCTTATGCTACTCCTTTCAATTTCTTAATTGCTTCTGTCATTTTTGGTACTATTTCAAATGCATCGCCTACAATACCATAGTCGGCAGCTTTGAAGAAAGGGGCTTCGGCATCTTTATTAATTACCACAATTACTTTACTCCTGTTTACGCCGGCCAGATGCTGGATGGCTCCTGATATGCCAATAGCAATATACAGATTGGGAGCAATGGCAAAACCTGTTTGTCCCACATGTTCGTTATGCGGCCGCCAGTGTGCATCGGCCACCGGGCGGCTACAGGCTGTGGCGGCATGTAATGTTTTAGCCAGTTCTTCCACCATGCCCCAGTTCTCCGGGCCTTTCAATCCACGACCGGCACTTACTACTATTTCTGCTTCTGTGAGTGGTACTTCTCCGCTGGCTTTGGTGGTGTTTGTTACTTTTATCTTCGATGCATCTACCGTTGCAGCAAAAGCAACAACTTCAGCAGTGCCTTCTCCCGCCACGGTCTTGTATGCATTCGGACTAAGGGCAATAATTTTTATACCGGTGCTTACGGCTATGTTGGCAAATGCTTTACCGGAGAATACATTTTTCTTTACGATAAAACCGTTACTGGTATCAGGCAGTGCGACAGCACCGGAAACCAATCCTGCTTTTAAGCGAACGGAGAGGCGGGGAGCAATTGATTTGCCCACTACGTTATTAGAAAAAATAATCACTTTGGCAGCAATGGCAGTTGCTACCTGTGCAATCACTTTGGTAAATAGTTGTGCATCGAGATGATTCAATGAATCGCCGGCAACCTGGTGAATTTTTTTTACACCATATTTACCTAATGCAGCAAGGTCGTCAGTTACAGCACCGAGAACAACGCCTTCTGTAGTTGTGCCAAGTTGCTCAGCTACTTTGGCGCCATAGGTTATTACTTCAAGCGAAGATTTTTTTACATGACCATCCACGGTATCAATGAAAATTAAAACTGACATATAATTGATAATTTAATACTTGATAAATTAAATCGCTTTTGCTTCTTCGTGTAAAAGGCGAATCAGTTCTTCCACATTATCAGCAGCCACTAATTTTACTCCCGATTTTGCTGGTGGTAAACCAAAACCTGCCACAGTTGTCAGTGCATCGACCGCAATTGGTTCAACTACTTTCAATGGTTTTGTTCTTGCCGCCATAATACCCCGCATGTTGGGTATTCTTGCTTCGGCCATTCCTTTTTGTGCACTTACTACAACAGGCAGTTCTACTTCATTTACTTCTTCACCGCCTTCTATTTCTCTTGTGATAGAAGCTTTTGTTCCGGCTAATTCAAATTTGGTGGCTAAGGAAACATAGGGCTGGTCTAACAATTCGGCTACCATGCCACCGATAGATGAACCGTTATAATCAATGGTTTCTTTTCCGGTTAATATTAAGTCGTAACCGCCCTGTTTAGCTACTTCAGCTATTTGCGAAGCGATATAAAAACTATCATGACTGTTGGCATTTACACGGATGGCCTCATCACCCCCTAACGCCAATGCTTTGCGGATGATGGGGTCAGCATCGGCCGTACCAACCGTTATTAAATGAATAGCAGCGGAAGCATCGGCTTCTTTCAGTTCGATAGCTCTTACCAATGCATACCATTCATCGTAGGGATTGATAATCCACTGCACACCGTTTACATCGAATTTCGTGTTGTTATCGGTGAAGGCTATTTTTGCCGTTGTGTCCGGCGTTTTACTGATACAAACTAAGATTTTCATTGTATAAATTTTTGTCGCCCCGGTAAAACGAGAGGCAGATAGTTGTTTATGCAACTAAAACAAAGATAGGAAAGGCAATTAATAATTAAGCATTAAAAACCAATATTTTTTACAGTGGACAGAATTTTTAAACTGAACGAATTTTTAAAGGAAAATCCACAGGATAGTTTTGTGCAACATGCGATGGCCCTGGAATATATTAAACTAGGAAATGATGAACAGGCAAGGGGTTTATTTGAAGAAATCTTAAACAGGGAGCCGGGATATATTGGCAGCTACTACCACCTGGCTAAGTTGCTGGAACGGAATGATAAAACAGAAGAGGCCATCAACGTATATGAGAAAGGTATGGAAGAGGCGAAGAAGGCGGGGGAGAATCATGCTTTTGGGGAGCTGAGGGCCGCTTATGAGGAGCTGAGTTTTTAGCCTTTATAACAACAGCAGTTTAAAACAAATAATACAAGCACTGAAGAGAATGATAGCAATCTTCTTTTTGTCGAATGAATAAAACCAAAACCCCGCTAAGAATATTCCTGCAGAAATGATGCTTGCTTTCAGTATCATATTATCT
>JANNCC010000130.1:0-10990 GCA_031386125.1 Chitinophagaceae bacterium | reverse complement strand
TTGAAGTACTGAATTTTTCAGAAGACAGTGCCGAAACGGTGATGATGAGAAGACAAAGCCATGACAGGGTTAGAGACATGTTACAAAGTTTGCCCGAAGACCAGAGAGAAGTTATTATATTGCGTCATTATGCAGATATGAGTTTTAAGGAAATTGCTGCCGCAACTAATTGCAGCATTAACACAGCCTTGGGACGGATGCGGTACGGATTGATTAATTTGCGTAAGTTGATGACACAAAAACAAATTGCTCTTTAAAATACTGCCTCATCCGCCATTTACCTTCAACAGTGAATTGGGAAAGGTCTTGTCATTCTGTATCTCCATCCGTAGTAAAACGAATTCTGATGAAAAAGGAATTTATTTTTGCTTGCCAAACCGGAAGGCTGGTACAGAATGACACCAAATTGAAAAAGCCCCTGATATAAAAGTCGGGGGCTTTTTTATTACTTAATTGCTATCTACTGTATTTCCTACTTTCTACTCACCATTGACCATTAACCTACTCACCATTCACTTCCTCCTTTTCCTAAACGCATCAAGCCCACATTCCAGCCATTTAATAAACTCACCTGACTTAGGTGTATAAAATTTTGTTTTCGTCAATGCTATCTGATCGGGACTGATGATGGCATACTGTGGTTGCGAGGTAGCTCCAAAATTTTCTATCTGGAAGGTTGACCACTTATCTCCTACTGACACAATTGATTTCTCTGTTCCATTCGATAATTTCTCCACTGTCTGCTCTGCCAAAGGCAAATGTTTTTTCTCATCAACATACAAGGAAACTACGATGAATTCATTTCGCATCAGGCTGTCAACAACAGCATCCGGCCACACTTTTTCTTCCATCCTCCGGCAGTTTACACAAGCCCATCCGGTAAAATCAATCAGGATTGGTTTGTTCTGGGCTTTAGCCAATTTTAAAGCCCCCTCATAATCATTATGCATCGGCTCAAAAATGCCGGACTTCCCTATTTCTATTTTATAAATACTGTACGTCCGGGGAGGAGGAAAACCACTTATCAATTTTAAATCGGCTCCTTTTGAATTAAAAAGACCGGGTATAAGATAAATGGTAATAGCTGAGAAAAGCAGTATGAATAAAATCCGTACAGCAGAAAATTTTTTTACCGGGCTGCTATGCTTCACTCTTAAAATTCCCAGCAGGTATAAAACAGTAAGCAATCCGAATAAAATCCAAAGCCCGATAAATATTTCTCTTTTCAAAAGCCCCCATTGTTTCACTAAATCAGCATTGGAGAGAAATTTTACTGCCAAAGCCAATTCCAGAAAGCCCAGCACCACTTTTACATCCGTCATCCAGCCACCAGATTTTGGTAATGATTGCAGCCAATTAGGGAACATGGCAAACAAAGCAAAAGGTAACCCCAATGCAATACCAAAACCCGCCGCACCGACTGTAAGCGGCCATGCACCCTGGTCTGCAACACCAACTAATAAAGTGCCTAAGATGGGACCGGTGCAGGAAAACGATACGATAGCTAATGTGGCTGCCATAAAAAATATTCCGCCAAGGTTGCCAAGGCCGGATTTGGAATCCATCCTGTTAGCTAATCCTGCAGGTAATCCTATTTCAAACAGGCCAAAGAAAGACAAAGCAAAAAATACAAAGATGGCAAAGAAGGCAATGTTCAGCCATACGCTGGTTGAAATATTATTGAAAATTTCCGGGCTGATGGCTTTGCCTGCCACATGAAATGGTAGTGTGATCAATATATAAATAAGGAAAATAAAAAGTCCGTACAATACAGCATTAGTAATCCCTTTCTTTCTATCGGTTGATTTTTTGGTGAAGAAAGTAACCGTTACCGGAATCATAGGAAAGACACAGGGAGTAAGCAAGGCAATCAAACCACCCAGCAGACCCAACAGAAAAATAGTTACCAGGCTTTTATTCTTTGTACCGTCATCACCACAATTATTCACCGGGTTGTTGATGTCTATAGATGCAATTTTTACACTGGCCGCTTCCACACCGCCCTCCATAGCTGCAACAAAGCCTGTTTCTGTTGATGGATAGTATTGATCATCTATTCCATAGGTATAAAATAAAATACCCTGCAGTTTTGCCGGCACCGTTCCATTAATTGTAATAACAGCTTTCCATTGCACAGAAGCTTCATACACACTGACTTTTGTATTTTCAAAAATCACACTGCTGATTTCCTTCGGGTTGCCTTCCGTAATAAAGTCTTCTTGCTGAACAATTCCTGAGTCAGCAAATTTCAATACAACGGTCTTCTCCTCCAGCAAAGTTTGATTAGGTGCATACACCTGCCAGTTGCCCGTAATAGAGCCGCTAAAAGTCAGCTCATATTTTCCTTCTTCAATTTTTTTGCTGTCAACTTTCCATACATGTACAGCACCAAGGCTATCCTGGCTATTTCCGGAGAGGGAGAAAAGAAAGAAGAAAGAGAAAACAGCAATTAGTTTTTTTGTCAGCAACATTGTATTTCTTTTATAAAAAACAAACGGGTCTCTTTTACAAGAACCCGTTATAGCTGGAAAAGTTTGGTTCATTCTATTTAATTGCAACGCTGAAATTAACTTTTTTTGGCCGCAGGCATTGATGGTCGTCGCAGGTCTGGTATTCCACATTACCGGTAAAGCTGGTTTTCACATTTGCCTTTAGTTTTATCTTCTGTACAAAAGTGACGGTTTGTGAATACTGGTTAGCAGAAACCCCAAGGTCCTTATCTTCAAATTTCTCCATTTTACCCACTTCCTTAATTTTTCCTTCCACTGTAAATAATGGGTTAGGGTTAATAGTAAAAGTAGTTGGCATAGCTATCGCATCTTCCGGTTGTTTTTGAGAATATAGGTGCCATTTGGTCTGGATGGTGGCAGTCATGCTGATTTCGTAAGTTTTATCCGTTGTTTTTTTGGCGGTAAAAGTCCAGGTAATGGGGTTTAGCTGAGCATTACCACTCAAAGCTGCAAAAACAACAAGAGCCAGTACTAATAATTTCTTCATTCTTTTCTTTTATTTAACTACGCAAAAAATCCTGCTTTTGTTTGTTTAAAGCTGTTAAAATCTTCTAACTGCAAATTTAACCTCTCTCAGCCATTTGATTGGTAAGGAAAATGACGACTATCATATTAGTCGGTAAGATGGCGAAATCAGCACACCAGTTGCCCCGCCATCAGCAAAGTCTGAATAATCTCCCGTCCGTCAGTATTACCTAACACCGTAGAACAAGCCCTTTCTGGATGTGGCATCATCCCAAACACATTACGGTTGGCATTGCAGATACCGGCGATATTACGGATAGCAGCATTGGGATTGGATGCTGTCGTTTTATTTCCTTTCTCATCGCAGTAATAAAAAATAATCTGGCCGTTGGCTTCCAGTTCGTCTAATGTTTTTTCATCTGCATAATATCTTCCTTCGCCATGCGCCACAGGTATCTTATATATTTTTGCTGACTCATTGGTGATGAAAACATTTTTACAAACAAACTGTTGGTTACCATTTCTCAGCAAACCGCCGGGCAGCAAATGAGACTCACATAATATCTGGAATCCATTGCAAATCCCAAATACTTTTCCACCGGCATTGGCAAATTCAATTACACTCTGCATCATCGGGCTGAAACGGGCAATGGCACCACAACGCAAATAATCGCCATAAGAAAAACCGCCGGGAAGAATAATGCAGTCTTCTGTAGTAAACTTCGATAAGTCTTTGTCTTTATGCCAGAGCATCGAAACGTCCTGCCCCAGATCATCGTTAAGGGCATCATACATATCCCTGTCGCAATTAGAACCCGGAAAAACTACTACGCCAAACTTCATATTTGAGGGGTTGAGAGGCAAAGATAAGAAAAGCTGCGAGCAGTGAGTTGCGAGCTGCGAGACTGAAAGATTAAATAGTACGCCAAAACTCGCAACTCATAACTGGCAATTCGTAGCTGTTCTCTTACCACCCAATCTCATAATACTGATACCCCAGCACAAAAGCCACCGTGAGCCAGAAAAGCAACAGTGGTATTATGCGAAGCGTTGAGTACAGGTAGGTGCAGGCATGAAAGGCCGCAAAAGGAATGGCAGCCATTACCCAGTTTTCAAAAGTATCGCTGTTGTTTACAAATGGGATAAAAATGGCTCCCAGCAGGTATAATAATAAAAGGCTCCAGCCCTTTCTTACTTGTATCAGCATCCGGCGCAGATTATCTTGCACATAATAACCACCACCCAAAAATGGCACGACCAACAGGAAAGCACTTCCGGCCAGCCACACAGACTGCTTGATAGAAGGCAGACCAATAGAGAAATGCGGCATCAACTGTTGCCAGCTCCATTCATCGTTGATAAAAAGATAAATAGCATAGAAATAAAACGGCGTGGTGATACCCACCAGGCAAAGCACCCATTCATTTAATTTGAATGGACGCATTACTGCTAATGCCAGCAAAATCCAGATAATAAAAGTAATGGAAGGAAAAAAAAGAAAGGAAGCAATACCCAATGCCAGCCCAATATTAAAAATGGCACCTTTGGCGTTGGGCTGATTGTATATTTTAAACAACCCGGACAGCACAAATAATAAAATAGTATTTACAATAAGTGGTGCAGAGAAATAATTCCATTCCGGTAGCAGTGAGGTAATAAGGAGGTAAGCCATTCCCGGAAAAAAAGTAGGCTTATTCATCATCCGCTGGGTATTGATAAATCGGGTAAGCATAACGGCCTGCAGAAATAGCAGGCTAAAAGCAAGAACCGGGTATAACTGTGGGGTGGTGCGGCTGGTAGGTTCTGCCAATTGTAAAATCGCTTTAAAGAGAATCCCATCACTGTTTCGGCCTGCAGGTGTATGCGGATGCAGAAACATCGGAAGTTTAATCAACACTCCGAAAACCAGCAACAAAAAAATGTTGGCCGGGGTTTTCTGTTTAAAAATGCCAATCACGGATAATGGACGGTATTAATTAATTCTGTGTATAATCAATTTTTGCAAAGCAAATATAGTTACGATACAGGCAGGGTACAATCATTTGCCGGGAACTTACCTGTTTGCCATACTTGGGCATAAACTCGTACCCCTTGTCCAAGTTTTTTAAAGTCGGGTTGCGGTTCATTTGCCCGTCAGGAGAAATACTGTAATCAGACAGCAGATTATTTCTTCTCTCCTGCTGGTTAAATAAGAAATGAACTTGCCCGCCGGTATTCATCAACTGGTAAGAAAGTAAATCGTCCGTTTCATCATCATACTGCGATTTACCCATTACATTATTCCACTCCAATTTGCCTTTATTGTCAAAAGAGAGTACAGCAATATTGTCTGCATGGTAGCGAACAGCCTGGCTATTGTTCATCCGGGAACCCCAAAAGGAATTACTATAATATGGAGAATAGTAATTGCTGTTATTAAATGACGACATATACGGTGATCCATAGAGATAATCCCACCGGTTCCAGTTATTAAATCGGGATGTAGTATAATACGATTCGCTGCCAATTATAAAACCCCCATCTTTCCGGGTGATGATGTTACGGATAAAATAATCATTGAAGGCTGTTTTTACGCTGGCTTCTCCCTTGGCTTCCCTCCTCAACTCTTCGCCGAAAGCACTGGTGTTTTCGAAATGTGGTTTGCCGGTAGTCTTATCCCATACATAAAAATAAAATCCTTCAATGTTTCCTTTTCTTTCCTGAAAGTAAAAGGAGGTAAGAAAATATCGCTTATTATAATTATCCACTTTTATGTGAATTTCATCAAGCCAGTTTTTTTCAATATTCAGCTCATTCATCTGTAAAGTGTCGGCCTGTGCATATTTTACGACAAAGGCAGCTTTGCTGATGTTATCATTATTATTGCGGAAAAATTTACTGAAAACCATATCTCCGTCATTATCAAGATAAAAATCGTTGATAAAATCATTTCGTTCTTCCATCGGCATTACTATCCTGCTTTTCTTCAACAATTCCAATTTGTCATTCATCAGCAAAGTGGTTAATATGTATGACTTTTTATTCTTGCTGTTGATTTTGAAAACAATCAACTTACTCTTATCCTCGCTGGATTGCACCGTGTAGATTTTATTATTGGCAGCAAAGCCCAGATGTGTGGTATCTAATTCTGTTATATTACCTATCTTCTTTCCATCAGGCCCTATTTTAGAAGCCACGCAGTAAACAACGTTCTTTTTTTGATACTGGTAAATCATGTAACAAAAATCGTTGTACGGGAAAAACTCAACATTAATCATCCGGTCATTATCGGGCACATAATCCTGCTCTACTCTGGTCACCGGCTGCATGTCGTTATCAAGCACAGCTATCCAATTTTTTCCTTTGGTGTTTTTATACAGGAGAAAATTGCCTCCGATTTTACCGGCAATTTCAAAATCCATCCGCCGGCTATCGTCTTTATCCGGCTCTGAGTACACAATTTTTTGTGAGGCGGCACTTAGCCCCATGCAAACTATCAATGCAGCCAAAAACAATCGTTTACCAATCATAGTATTCTGATTTTTTGCTTATTAAAGTTACAGTATGCCCGCCAAAACCGGGCCTGTTATTTTACCACTGATGCAGATTTTTGTACTATTACATGAACGATAGACGGGAAGCCTTAGTTGTGTGACAACAACTAATTTATTGCCTGGTGGCTAATATTGACGAACGGTAAAATGTAAAGGTTTGTTCGTTCAAATTGATTTTTGCTTATACCTTTACTGTCAATATCAGACAGAACCAAACAATCTGTATCCGCCTGCGTCATTAACCAGGACTTCGGCGGACAAGCAAAAACCCAAACAACAACCCACAAAAGTGAGAATACCGACTAATAGAGTCACCGCCGCTGGATTAGTTATTGCCCTTGGAATTATTTACGGCGACATTGGTACGTCGCCACTTTACGTTTTCAATGCCATCACCAACGGAAGAGTAATAAGTGAAGAGCTGATTCTTGGAAGTCTTTCCTGCATTATTTGGACACTTACCTTACAAACAACTATAAAGTATGTAATACTGGTATTAAAGGCCGATAACAAAGGTGAAGGTGGAACTTTTGCCCTCTTTGCTCTTGTAAGGCGAAGAAGAAAATGGTTGGTGATACCCGCCATGATCGGAGGCGCAGCCCTTTTGGCCGATGGTATCATTACACCACCCATTTCCATTACTTCTGCCATTGAAGGTTTAAAGGAACTGCCTTATTTGGGAATAGAAGATGGAAGCAATACAGTTGTCATTATTGTTTTAAGCATACTTGCACTTTTTTTCTTCATGCAGCAGTTCGGTACAGCCTCTATCGGCAAAATGTTTGGCCCCATCATGTTTATCTGGTTTACCATGCTGCTGGTGCTTGGTCTTATTCATGTTTTTGACGATATAACTATTTTTAAAGCACTCAGTCCTCATTACGCAGTTCAATTTTTAAAGAACTATCCGGGGGGCTTTTGGTTGCTGGGGGCAGTCTTTCTTTGTACTACCGGTGCCGAAGCGTTGTATAGCGATTTAGGCCATTGTGGCCGCAGCAATATCCGTACTTCATGGATTTATGTAAAAACATGTTTACTGATACACTATTTCGGACAGGGAGCTTATTTGCTTGCACACCGAAACGGTCTTCAAATTACTGATGAAGTAAAAAAATCGTTGAGCATTAATGCTTTTTATGATTTGATGCCGCAATGGTTCATCATCCCCGGTGTTATCATTGCCACTGCAGCGGCTATTATTGCCAGCCAGGCAATGGTATCGGGTGCATTTACTTTAATAAGCGAAGCAATGCGGCTAAACCTTTGGCCGAAAGTAAAAATTCGTTATCCATCAGAAGCCAAAGGTCAGTTATTCATTCCGGCAATAAGTCTTATTATGTTTCTTGGCTGCGCAGGGGTAATTCTTTATTTCCGCAAATCGTCCAACATGGAAGCAGCTTATGGTTTGGCTATCATTGTAACCATGCTGATGACGACCATACTATTTTCCAATTTCCTGGTACTTAACCGGGTAAAATCTTTGTGGATTTATATCTTCCTTGGGCTTTATATTGTTGTAGAAACAGGATTTCTCGTTGCACTGATGGTTAAGTTTACCCATGGAGGTTATATTACTTTAATTATAGGAATGCTGATGTTCCTCATCATGTATATCTGGTACAGGGCAAGGAAAATTAAAAACAGGTATGTTGAATTTGTAAGAATGGAACATTACGTTCCAAAAATTCAGGAACTTAGTAATGATAAATCAGTTCCTAAATATGCCACACACCTCGTTTACCTGACAAGTGCCAACAATCCCAAAGAGATTGAGCATAAGATTATTTATTCTATACTAAATAAGAAACCAAAACGGGCCGATATTTATTGGTTTGTGCATGTGGAGACAGTGGATGACCCCTACACCTGCGAATACAAAGTAGAACACATTATTCCCAACGATATTATCAGGGTAGATTTCCGGTTAGGGTTCCGGATGGAACCAAGGATTAACCTGATGTTCCGCAAAGTGGTGGAAGATCTGGTGGCTAACAAAGAAGTAAACATCATCAGCCGCTACGAAAGTTTGGCCAGCAGCAACATCGTTGGCGACTTCCAGTTTATGGTAATGGAAAAATACCTGAGCCAGGATAATGAATTACCGTTTACCGAAAGGGTTATAATGAAATTTCATTTTTGGCTGAAAGAGCACAGCCTTTCAGAAGAAAAAGGTTTTGGATTGGATGCAGCTAATGTTACGGTGGAAAAATTTCCATTAATTGTGGCACCGGTTACTAATCTTAAACTAAAACGAATTACAGAAGAATAAAAAGGTTGGCAAAACAAATTTTCATTTTCCGGTTACCAACTATACATTTGTGTCCGTTTTATAAAAGCCCGTCAATAGAAAACTGCTCCGGGCAGTAATTATGTCTGTAAACACAAAGAAAGCTACCCCACTAGGTGTATTAGTTGCACTAGGCATCATTTTCGGAGATATAGGAACTTCCCCGCTTTATGTATTCAATGCAATTATTGGAACAAAAGTTATTACTGAGCAATTAATTGTTGGCAGCCTTTCCTGTATAATATGGACACTTACCATACAGACAACCGTTAAATATGTTTGGCTTACACTAAAGGCCGACAACAAAGGTGAAGGAGGAATTTTTTCTTTGTTTGCATTAGTAAGAAGAAGAAAAAAATGGCTGGTCATTGCTGCCATGATTGGTGGTGCCGCATTGATAGCTGATGGAATGATTACTCCACCAGTTACTATTACTTCTGCCATTGAAGGATTAAAACAAATTCCATCGCTCAGCCATATCAGCACCTGGACAATTGTATATATCGTACTTGGAATTATTACCCTGTTATTCATGATGCAGCAATTTGGTACTGGTTCTCTCGGAAAATTTTTTGGACCGGTAATGACCATTTGGTTTTTAATGCTGGCGGCAATGGGAATGCTGCATTTTTTTGACGACCTGCATATTTTTAAAGCTCTTAACCCATACCATGCCATTGAAATGCTGTCTAACTATCCAAATGGCTTCTGGATATTAGGTGCTGTGTTTTTATGCACTACGGGTGCCGAGGCACTATATAGCGACCTCGGACATTGCGGCAAAAGCAACATTCGCATTTCCTGGATGTTTGTAAAAACTTGTCTTATTCTAAACTATGTTGGACAAGGTGCCTGGTTACTGGCTAACCATAATGGACAGTCGTATGACCCGGCAGTAATGAACCCATTTTATAGCATTATGCCAGAATGGTTTCGGATGGCGGGTGTTATCATTGCAACAGCAGCAGCTATTATTGCCAGTCAGGCTCTCATATCCGGCTCGTTTACATTAATTGGTGAAGCAATGCGGTTAAACCTCTGGCCAAAGTTGAAAGTAAAATATCCCTCCAACGAAAAAGGTCAGTTATATATTCCCGGAGTTAATACCTTGCTTTTTTTGGGATGTGTTGGTATTGTTTTATACTTCAGGGAATCCAAACACATGGAAGCAGCCTATGGTCTTGCCATTACCTTGTGTATGATTGCCACTTCCTTGTTGTTTGCCAACTATCTGGTGTTAAGAAGAGTTAAATCAATCTATATTTATTTATACCTCATTGTTTATTTCTGCATAGAAGGAGCTTTTCTGGTAGCAAACCTAAAAAAATTTCCACATGGTGGATATGTTGCATTAATAGTGGGAGGTCTTTTATTCCTGATTATGTATGCCTGGTACAGGGCCCGCAAAATTAAAAACCGCTATGTGGAATTTGTAAGGCTTGATCATTACATTCCCAAAATACAAGAGTTGAGTACCGATAAAACAGTACCTAAATATGCAACGCATCTTGTTTACCTCACCAGTGCTGATAATCCCAAAGAGATTGAGCATAAAATCATTTATTCCATACTGAGTAAAAAACCCAAACGAGCCGACATTTACTGGCTGGTGCATGTGGACACACTGGATGATCCGTACACTTGTGATTACAGGGTTGAGCATATTATTCCCAATGACATTATCCGGGTTGATTTTAAGCTCGGCTTTCGCATACAACCTCGTATCAATATTTTATTTCAGCAGGTGGTGGAAGAACTGGCCACAAAGAGGGAGATCAATATTTCTACCCGGTATGAAACAATAGAAAGAAACAGGGCAACCGGTGATTTTCAGTTTATCGTAATGGAAAAATACCTGAGCCAGGATAATGAACTTCCTTTCTTTGAAAGGATCATTATGAAATTTTATTTCTGGCTGAAAGAAGTCAGCCTTTCAGAAGAAAAAGGATTCAGTCTCGATCAAAGCAATGTTACAGTCGAAAAATTTCCTCTTGTTATCGGTGAAGTAACACGGCTGCCACTTAGAAGGCTGGAAGAGTAGAGAAAGTTGATAGTTCATGGTTCATAATTCATAATAACCTAATTTTCAGCACGGCAAACCATGAACTATGCACCAAGAACTAATAGCTATTTTACCTGCTTTCGTCTGGTATATCGTCATCGGTATTGCCGTTCTTTCTGTTCTTGCTTACTTC
>JANNCC010000109.1:0-7605 GCA_031386125.1 Chitinophagaceae bacterium | reverse complement strand
TATCCTGTGAACACATTTTTGGAACTAAATCTTTAGGACACCGGTTGGACGGATGAACACAGATTTTTTCCTGCTTCGCAGAAAATTTGGATTATTTCGGACATCCTGTATCCTGCGTAGCAGGATTATCTGTGTTCATCCATTTAAACACAGGTTATTTTATTCATTAAACAGCTTACACAAATAATAATATCCTGTCAATCCATCCAATCCGTGTCATCCGTGTGCTAATGCTATTTGTGTCCAAACGATTGGTCAACCCCGGAAGATAAAAAGGCAACCGCCCATCCGTCAGTCTGTTAATATGCGTATCTTTAAAATACACCCCGGGTACCTAAAAGGATAGAATGAAAAGGCTCTCATTTATTTCCATATTGCTTGTTGTCTTTTCGTTTGCAGCAAGAGCCAGCCACATCACCGGCGGTCAGATGTACTATACTTACAACGGTTTCAATAATGGTATGCATCAATACACTGTTACAATGAAGTTGCTACAGCGTTGTGGCAGCGGCCGCCAATTTTCTAATCCTTCTATTATCTCCATCTTTGATAAAGCAAGTAATAGCCGGGTAACTGATATGTCAGTATCTATTACTAACACAGAGAATATCAGTATTTCCGACCCCGACCCCTGCATCACCAATCCGCCAACTGTTTGTTACGATGTGGCCTACTATACTTTTTCTGTTTCATTACCAGCTTCTTCAGCTGGTTACATCTTAGCCAGCCAGGTTAATTTCCGGGTAAACGGTATCAATAATCTTTCTTCCGGTTATAATAATATCGGTGCCACTTATACAGCAGAAATTCCCGGCACAACTCCTGCAGCTACCGGCCCGGAAAATAACAGTGCTACTTTTACTGCCAGCGATCTGGTGGTAGTATGTGCCAACAATAATTTTTCTTACAGTTTTGCTGCTCAGGATGCAGATGGTGATGAGCTTCGTTATTCTTTTTGCGAAGCTTATGCAAGCAATGGTGGGGGTGGAATGCCTCAACCAGCCCTCCCACCTCCTTTTCCACCCGTTCCTTACGAACCACCATTTAGTGGTTATTCTCCTCTTGGGTCTGCTGTACAGGTAAACCCAACTACCGGGCTTATTACAGGTTTTGCACCGGGAAGTGGTTTTTATGTAGTAACTGTTTGTGTGGAAGAAATGAGAAACGGTGTAGTGATAGCAAGGCAACGAAAAGATATACAAATACATATTGCTGATTGCGATATTGCTTCCGCCTCGTTACTTCCGGAATATATGCTTTGCCGCAATACACAAACTATTACTATCGCTAATCAATCCAGCAGTCCGTTAATCATTACTACCGATTGGGAATTTATAGATAATACCAACACTATTATTTATACTGCCACTGGTACATCAGCCACTTATACTTTTCCGGCAATCGGTCTTTATACCGTGAAATTAATTATCAACCGTGGCCAGCCCTGTACAGATTCCACCACTGCATTAGTAAGAGTATTTCCGGGTTTTATTCCCGACTTCAGTTCCACAGGAATTTGTTTATCAAAGCCAACACTTTTTACTGACAATACTACTTCAGTGTATGGCACACCCAACTTCTGGACATGGGATTTTGGAGAAACATCAACAACCCTTGACATTTCGTCGCTGCAACACCCTGCTTACACTTATCCTTCCATGGGAAGCAAGAATGTGCGGTTGATTGCAACTGATACCAGGGGATGCCGGGATACCGTATATAAAAATGTTACTATTATTGATAAGCCACCTATTGGTCTTGCTTTCAGGGATACATTGATTTGTATTAATGATCTCTTGCTGCTCCAGGCAAGCGGCTCCGGTAATTTCAGCTGGTCTCCACCGGTTAATATTATTAATGCCAATACCGCCACACCAACCGTTTCACCACCAACTACCACTACTTATTATGTTGACCTTGACGATAACAGTTGCCGCAACAGGGATTCGGTGAAAGTAAGAGTTGTCAATTTTGTTTCTCTGCAGGCAATGGCAGACACAACAATTTGCCGCAGCGACACGATACAACTCCGGGTAATTTCGGATGGCTTACAGTACTCATGGACGCCTGCTTCACAGTTTATTGACCCCACTGTGCAAAATCCTTTTGCCTTTACCAATAATGCCTTGACGAATTACCAGGTTACTGCTATTATTGGCGGATGCTCTGCCACAGATAATATCGTTGTAAGAACAGTGCCTTACCCTGTAGTGAATGCCGGGGCTGATTTTCCCATTTGTTATAATACTAAGGCGCAACTAAACGGTGCAACAGATGGCAGCTCCTGGCAATGGACTCCGGTAAGCCTTGTCAGCAACCCCGCTATTTTAAACCCGGTGAGTTTTCCTCCAAGAACAACTGATTATGTACTGACAGCATTTGATACAAAAGGCTGTCCCAAACCAAGCCGGGATACAGTAAGGATAACAGTGCTGCCCAAAATGAAAGTATCTGCCGGAAGAGATACGGCAGTAATTGTTAATCAACCGCTTCAATTAAATGCAACAGGTGGAATTAACTACGACTGGATACCGGCAACTTATCTTTCTGCTGATGACATTTCAAATCCCGTTGCTGTTTTTCCTGCTCCTTCCGCAGGTATTCAATATAAATTGATTGCCTATAGCCAGCAGGGCTGCAAAGATTCAGCATTTATCACCATTAAGGTTTTCAAAACGCTGCCAACTGTTTTTGTTCCTACTGCCTTTACGCCTAACAACGATGGCAAGAATGATTTATTAAGACCTATAGCAGTTGGTATAAAAGAGATAGAGTATTTCAATATCTACAACCGCTGGGGGCAATTGCTTTTCACAACAAAAGTAAATGGCCATGGATGGGATGGAAAGATAAATGGAGTGTCACAGTCAACCGCCACATTTGTATGGACAGTAAAAGCTACTGACTATACTGGCAAGGCTTATTTTCAAAAAGGAGTGGTAACGCTGATACGATAATCTTATTCCCGTTCCATTTGCCTTATTTGCTATACTTGTTTGCAATCAATTTTGTGAACAACTTTTCCTGTTCAGGAATTGATGTGTAGCATAAAAATTGATAACTGTACAGCTATAAATTCAACCTATGCCGATAAGGTTTGTGAGACTGATACAGTTTACCCGGTTAGTAAAGGCCGAAGGCCGGCTGCGGGAGTTTAATTTCAAAAAAGTAAAAAGCCCTGATGAAGAAGTGTTCAGCGTAAATGTATGTACTGAACGGGGCGACCGTATTTTTTTTAACATGCAAAAACAGGAAAGCAACTGGAGAATAATTCCGGATGAATTACCCAAATGGATTTCTCAAAACGAAACCATACTGAACCAGGCAATAGAAGATGAGCTTCGGAACTGGTAACTATTATCAACGATTATTGGTCGTTCGCCCTGAACCGCTTCCTGATGATTTCTGCCTGTTCTGTAGTAAGTGAAGATGTTTTTTTAAGTATTTCAATAAAAAATTTCACTTCCTTTTCAGTGGCAGGGCAGCCACTGTTATCTCCTTTGTCAACCCCATCCCCTTCCTTCCGCATTTTAGAGTCTGATAATAAATTACCCTTTTTATCAAACACTAACCAGAAAGGAATACCCTGCCCGTCGCCATTGTATTTTATTTTTAACTCCGCTGCACCGGGATTTTCCAGGTTCTTTTTATCCTTGGCCTCATCCACTACCAGGTGGCGGATAACATAGTTATCATCAAAGAATTTTTTACAGATTTCATCGTTCATGCTTTTATCCATTTTATGACACCAGCCACACCAGGAAGCATGAAATAGTACGAATACATTTTTATTTTCTTTACCTGCCTGCAGAAAAGCTTCTTTTAAAATATCGTCAGCTGGTGCAGGAACTTGCTGTGCTTTTACAGACACAACAGCCATCAGCATAAGAAATGAAAACAGTATATGTTTCATAAGGTACTTTTTATTTGATAGTTATAAACGAACTGCGGTGCCGGTAGCAATTACCATCAGCATACTGCCGCCACTTCCTACGGTTTCAAAATCAAGGTCAACACCTAAAATACCATTGGCACCAAGGGCCTGTGCTTTCTGTGTTAATTCACGGAGGGCATCTTCTTTGGCCTGCTCCAGCACTTTCTCATACGTTTTACTTCTGCCGCCAAAAACATCCCGAAGACCGGCAAAAATATCTTTGAAGATGTTTGCACCAATGATGCTTTGCGCATTTATTACACCAAGATATTCCTGTACTGGTTTACCATCAACAGTACTGGTGGTTGTTACAAGCATAGTAGTTTATTTTAGTTTATCAAATATAGCTTTTAGTTGTACATCTTCCTTCACCGATGCGCCTTTGGAGGCCTCCTGTATGTAAGCAATCCTTTTCTCCACATCGGGATGGCTGCCAAGAAATTCAGGCATCGAGTTCGCCGGAGCGGACTCTTCCAGGTGATGAAATAAATCTACAAATCCATTTGGGTCAATCCCTCTTTTTGATAATATACCCAGCCCAGCCATATCTGCTTCCTTTTCCAAACTCCGGGAATATTTTAATGATTTCAGGTTGTCTGCATGATTGACCACCACATTCGTTACTGTTCCAAATCTTCCAAACAATAAACCGAGAAAAACTTTGGAACCCAACTGCCGGAATATTCTTTTGGTGGAATGTTTATTATTAATGTGTGTAAACTCATGGCTCAATAAAGCTGCCAGCTCCTGGTATGATGTTACTTCTTTCAGCAAAGCACTATACACTACGATGCGGCCACCGGGCAATGCAAATGCGTTCACTACATTATCATTCACTACCGATATTTTAATGTTGTAAGCAGTCGGCACATCCATGGCCGTAAAAAATTCGTTCAGTACATAGCTTTTTGCCGAATCCTCCTGACCGGCTAAACCCAATGCATCATACACGGCATCACCTAATTGTTTTTCTGTTTTAATAGAAACTTTGGAAGCTAATTTTTGCGACAGCCAGGGAACTATTAACAGGTACAGCAAAAACAACATCCCAAGTATGCCAAGAAAAAGAAGACCGTTCCTTATCCACTCCCGGCCGCTGCTCTTTTTATGCCAGGCCTTTTGCTGCTCTGCCTGCATTTCTTTAATAAAATTGCCTGCATCATTTCCTTTTATCAGTAATTCGCCGCCGGGTGTTTTGGTATGCCGCAGTTTTGTTTGCTGGGTTGGAAAATCAAACGAAGTCTCCACATCTTTGAGCAACCAGTTTATCATCGCATTACTGCCATCGGCATTGCGGAAACCAATATTGAGATTTTTATCAAACACCAGCACAGTTGATTCTACCGGCTCTGTGCCGGGTGAAGTGTGGTAGGAGCCGAAGTAGCTTTTCATTCCGTAAAGATAAATAGTTTGAAGTTTTAAGATGCAGGCCGGGTAAATTACCGGCTGATCATACATGGTATGGAGTTTTACTACAAAAGGCAATTATCAGCCGATCTTTTTCTCTTTCATCTCTTTGCAATGTATTTGTATTTTTGACACATGAGCAAACTGCGTTATCCCGTACAAACCAGGAAAAGTAAAATAGCCGGCACGGGGGCTTATACACTCAGCAATATTCCTGCCCGGAAAAAAATCGGGAATATAGATGGTGAAATCATCAGCTACAAAGAAGCACAGCGAAGGGTGAAACTACAACCGGGTAATGTACTTTTTATGGTAGAGTTTGATAACTACCCTATCGCATTGGATGCAAGTGTGAACAGTAATGAACTGCGGCATATCAACCACTCCTGCGGACCTAATACATATATGCGAAGGGCTTACCGGCTGGTAGAGTACTATGCACTGATAAATATAAAGAAGGGAGAAGAACTAACCTGCGACTATGGCGAAACACACCACGAAGGCACACTGCCCTGCAAATGCGGTGCGAAGAATTGCAGGGGTTTTATTTAATTGTATTTTTGATACATGACAAAACTCTCCGTTAACATCAACAAAATTGCAACGCTGCGCAACTCCAGGGGCGGCAATAATCCTGATGTGGTAAAAGCGGCGATAGATGTGCAACGCTTCGGTGTCGATGGGGTAACAGTGCACCCCCGTCCTGATGAACGGCATATCCGGTATGATGATGTGCGGCAGATAAAAAAAATAATTACCACTGAGTTTAATATTGAAGGCAATTGCACCGAACAAAAATTTGTTGACTTAGTATTAGAAACAAAGCCAACGCAGGTAACATTAGTGCCCGATACATTGGGGCAACTTACCAGCGACCACGGCTGGGATACTATAAAAAATAAAGATTACCTCACCAGTATTATTTCTGTTTTTAAAAAAGCCGGCATCCGTGTCAGCATATTCGTTGACCCCGATATTAAAATGGTGGAAGGTGCAGCAGCAACCGGAACAGATAGAATTGAATTATATACAGAAGGCTATGCAAAGCATTTCGAAGCCGGGAACCGGGAGGCTGGAGTGCAACCCTATGTTGATGCCGCTATTAAAGCAAAAGAACTGGGGCTTGGTATTAATGCCGGGCATGATCTGGATTTGCAAAACTTAAAATACCTGAAGCAACATATACCCTGGATGGATGAAGTGAGTATTGGCCATGCACTTATTTGTGATGCGTTGTATTTAGGATTTGAAAATGCGGTGCAGTTGTACAAGAGACAGTTGATATAAGAATTAATTTACTATTAAACAAATAGAAAAAATATGGAAAAATTTGATACCAATGAACTTTTAAGATATTTAGCAATTGGCATTTTTTTCACATTCTTAAATTATCTGTCAATCGATAAAGTTATTATTGAGAAGCAAATCTCTGCTCTTGGTAGTGACAGTTTGTCTGTCATTTTAATTGCATTTTTTCTCGTTAGTGGTATAACCATATATACTTTATACCGATCCCTGTTTTATCCTTTGGTTATGAACCCATTCTTAACTAGAATAACATCAAAAGAGCAAAAAAAAAATATTTCTGCTATCATTATCGAAGCCGATATTAAAAGATGGAAAAAAGATGAACCCATTCAAAAAAAACTATATGAATGGGGCAGTCAGGTTCATTATTTGTATAACTTATCCATATGTTGCTTCCTTGCATTTGCAATACAAGCATGTATTCCTGATTTTAATCTAAATGATTTTGTAACACTGTCAACAGGAATCACACTATTATTCGTTGGAGTAATACATCACTATAGATATAAACTATTCGAAAATAAAATTATTTAAAACAACCATCATGCAAACTCAACAAACCATCAAAACACTCCTCACCGCTACCCTTGCCCTCTTCATCATTTCCTGCAATAGTGCAAAAAAAGATAAAGATGCAAAAGGCAAACCGGCTGATACGGCAATAGTTACTACACCAACACCACCTGCTGACACAGCAACCCCTGCCCCAAAAACGGAAGTAGCCAACCAGCAAAAATGCTTTAGCAATGAAGGGCTGAAATATGAGACAGTGATAACTATTAACTACACTTCTGCCACTGAAGTGACCGGCAGTGTAACAAGCCAGGAAATGGGAAGCAGTAAAAAAGATATGGCAACATTTACCGGCACGGTGGATGGCGATAAACTGAACATTACCTTCCAGGGGAAAAAACCTGTTGTAGGTGATGCATCAGAATGGACCAGCAAACCCTGGA
>JANNCC010000332.1:0-7261 GCA_031386125.1 Chitinophagaceae bacterium | reverse complement strand
CACTGTTAGGTTAATATTCGATGCACCCATTTTCACTAACGAATCACCCCACAATGTTCCATCTGGCAATTCATCTAATGGGGAAACAAACCGATAATTAATTCTAGAACTGTTTTTCTCTTTCAATAATCGCAAAAATTCCTGTGTACTATTAGCCAACTTCCGAAACCCAGATGGAAACTCCCCTTTCAAAAAAACATCTATCTGCACATCATCATCCAGATTTTTCAATAAATCTTTGGTGGCTTTACTTAATGTGTATCGCTTCTCTTTTGTCAAATCGAACCGGGCATGAAAAGCAGAAGCGAGGTAATTAACTACAAACAAAACCACCAGCAGCAAGAGCCACCAGAATTTTGAAGCAAATATTTTATTAATTGTATTCCTCATCTTACCGTTTTAATAAATTCCGGTTTGTTATCGTTAAAAAAAGAAATATAACAGAAGCAAAATAAATTACATCTCTTGTATCAATCAATCCCCGGCTGATGCTACGGTAGTGAAAATCAATACCAATCATTTCCACATAATAATCCGCTCCGTTGCTCAATGCCGGTAATTTGCTGATAGCACTAAATCCGTAATACAGCAAAGCACAACCAATAAGGCTAACGATAAATGCTACCACCGCATTATTGGTAAAACTGCTGCAACAAATACTGATGGCCGTAAAAACAGCCGCCAGAAAAAATAAACCGATGTAAGCACCAATAGTGGCTCCCATATCCAACCCTTCGTTGGAAGAAAGACGCTGGATAGAAAAAATATAAATAACCGTGGGAAGCAGAGCAATCAATACAACAATCAGGCTGCCGAGGTATTTACCGCCAATAATCTGCCAGCGGCTGAGCGGCCGGGTTTGTAAAATCTCATACGTACCTGTCTTAAATTCTTCAGCGAAGCTGCGCATGGTAATGGCAGGAATCAATAATAAAAGTATCCATGGTGCTAGTTGAAAGAAGCGGTCGAGGGTAGCATAGCCAAAGTCAAGGATATTATCGTCGAAAATAAAAAGTACCAGTCCGTTTACCAGCAAGAAAACAATAATGACAATATAGCCGGTAAGGCTGCTGAAAAACTGGCGGAGTTCTTTTTTACAAACGGACCACATAGATTGTGTGCAAAATACTAAAGGAAACCGGAACTCTGTTCCGGTAATTTTAAAACATAAAACCAATTCTTTATTAAAAAAGGGGCTGAACAATGTTCAACCCCTAAACTTATTTAATTGTCCGGAACAGAGTTCCGGTTTCCTATACGGCAAAGCTTTCACCACATCCGCAGGTGCGGCTGGCATTAGGATTACTAAAGTAAAATCCTTTACCATTTAATCCATCAGAAAAATCGAGGGTAGTATTAACGAGATATAAGAAACTCTTCAGGTCAGTCACCACTTTAATACCATTGTCTTCAAACACCTGATCCATCGGTTTTGATTCGTTGTCAAAGTCTAATTTATAACTAAGCCCAGAGCAACCGCCACCTACCACTCCCACCCTTACAAAATAGGAGGAATCCTCTTCCACACCAGCATCCTTCATCAACTGATGAATTTTTACCTTGGCGGTATCGCTTATATATATTGCGTTAGCTAATTCTACACTCATAGAAAAAGTTTTGAGTTTCGAGAACGAACCTTAAAATTTAAGTCTCGCTACTCGTAACTATTGGCTCGTAACTTCTCTCTTAATGAATTACACTTTCTTCAAATTTCAATGATTCCAAACCATTCTTCTGGCGATAATCATTGATGGCTGCTTTGATAGCATCTTCGGCCAATACAGAGCAGTGAATTTTTACCGGTGGAAGATTCAATTCTTCTACGATTGCCATATTATCAATAGCGATAGCTTCGTCAATTGATTTTCCTTTCAGCCATTCTGTAGCCAAAGAAGAAGAAGCAATAGCAGACCCGCAGCCGAATGTTTTAAACTTGGCATCTTTAATAACACCAGTTACTTCATCCACTTCTATTTGCAAACGCATAACGTCGCCGCACTCAGGTGCACCAACGAGACCGGTACCAACATTCGATTTGCTCTTATCTAATGTTCCTACATTCTTAGGATTCTGGTAATGGTCTATTACTTTTTCACTGTATGCCATGACTATTAATTTTTAATTATTAATTATTAATTGATTAATGGTGCGCCCATTCAATACTATTCATATCAATGCCTTCCTTATACATTTCCCACAGCGGACTCATTTCTCTTAATTTGTTTACGGTGTTGGTCACTTGTTCTACGGTATAATCAATTTGTTCTTCTGTAGTAAACCGTCCCAATCCAAAACGAAGCGAACTGTGTGCCAAATCATCACCCAGACCTAATGCTTTTAATACATACGAAGGCTCCAGAGAGGCAGACGTACAGGCTGAACCAGACGACAACGCAATATTTTTATTAAAGCCCATCAGCAAACCTTCTCCTTCCACATATTTAAAAGAGATATTCGTTACATGCGGTAGCTTATGGTCTTTGTCACCATTCAGGTAGCTTTCTTCCACTTTCATTAATTCAGTTTGCAATTTATCCCGCAGCTTGCTCACCTTTTTTGTCTCTTCTTCCATTTCATTCATGCAGATCTCACAAGCTTTACCAAATCCTACAATGCCGGGCACATTTAATGTACCGCTTCTCATTCCTCTTTCGTGGCCACCGCCATCCATCTGTGCCGTTACTTTTACTCTTGGATTTTTACGGCGAACATATAAGGCACCAACACCTTTTGGACCGTACATTTTATGGGCAGTAAAAGCCATCAGGTCTATCCCATCTTTGTTTACATCAACCGGTATTTTACCCACTGCCTGCACTGCATCGCTGAAAACCAGCACTCCATGTTTCTTAGCAATAGCACTGATTTCTTTCATTGGGTTGATGGTACCAATCTCGTTATTGGCATACATTATTGCAATCAGTATTGTAGTCGGCTTGATAGCTGCTTCTAATTCCACGAGGTCAACAAGGCCATTGTCTTTTACTTTCAGGTAGGTTACTTCGCCACCTTCTTTTTCGATGTGCTTGCAGGTATCCAACACCGCCTTGTGTTCAATATTGCAGGTGATGATATGGTTGCCTTTACTGGCATACATTTCAAACACACCTTTTATTGCAAGATTATCACCTTCGGTAGCACCAGAAGTAAAAATAATTTCTTTAGGATCGGCACCAATCAGTTTGGCCACTTGCTCCCTTGCATAGTCCACAGCTTCTTCTGCCGCCCAGCCAAAAGGATGGTTTCGGCTGGCCGCATTACCAAAATTATTGGTGAAATAAGGTATCATCGCATCCACTACTCTTGGGTCGCAGGGAGTAGTAGCATTATGGTCGAGGTAAATAGGAAAATTCAACATAAAATGTGTCTACGGTTATTTGTTTAAATTAAATACAAAATTAGCTTAAAAGGTTCTATTCGAAAGGGGTAATTTCGGGTGGCTGGCCGATTTTACCGAAGTCGCAAAGCCCTGCATTTCAAAGCCTTTTTTATGCAAAAAGTAGAGCATATCGGCATCGCCGTCAAAAACTTAAACACTGCTGTTCCGCTGTTTGAAAAGCTGCTTAACAGTCTCTGCTACAAGACAGAATTAGTGGAGAATGAGAAAGTGAACACCGCCTTTTTCAAACAAGGGGAAACGAAAATTGAGTTGCTCGAAAGCACTGACCCCGAAGGAATAATTGCCCGTTTTATAGAAAAGAAAGGCGAGGGACTTCACCATGTTGCCTTTGCGGTAGCCGATATTGAAGCAGAAATGGAACGGCTAAAAAAGGAAGGATTTGTACTATTGAATGAAAAACCAAAACCCGGAGCCGATAATAAACTCGTTTGCTTCCTTCATCCCAAACAAACTAATGGAGTGCTGATAGAATTATGTATGGAAATAAAATAGTTTTAGTTACGAAAATAGTCGCTTTTCAAAACAGTGGAAATAACAGAATGATTTTAGTTTCTATAATCCCTGCTCCTCGCCTATAGAGTCGGCATTTACAATACCTAATTTTTCTACTGCGGCCTGGGCTGCTATCTGGGAGGCATCTTTTTTATTAAAAGCTTTTCCTTCGGCAATATTACGGCCATCCACTACGGCTGCTACTGTAAATAAGCGGCGACCATTTTCTAATTTTTCATTCAGGGTCTCAAACTCCAGCACTTTTCCGTTTTTATTGGCCCAGCCGTAAAGCCTGTTCTTATGATTGATTTCCAGGTTTTCCAGATCATCCATAAACATATGTGGCTGAATAATACTCTCCAGTACCCATTTGGCAGCTTTCTTGTACCCCTGATCCAGGTAAACAGCCCCTACTAATGCCTCAAGTGTGTTGCCAAATATCTGGCTTGCTTTTAATGAGCCGTCCAATTTGTTGTAGAGGGTAACTTTTTTCAATCCCATCCGCACAGCAATATCATTTAGTTGCTGACGGTTTACCATTTTACTGCGCATCTCAGTCAAAAAACCTTCTTCCTTGTAGGGGTATCGTTTAAATAGATAATCTGCGATTAATGCACTTAGTACTGCATCACCAAGATATTCCAGCCGTTCATTATTTTCATCCGCACCCTCCCTTATGGAACGATGGGTCAGGGCTGTTTTATATAAAGACATATTACCCGGCTTGAAGCCAAGTATATTTTTTAGTTCTTTTTTAATGGAGGAACCTGAATGTTTACCGGAAAAGAATTTAAAGAAATCCACAGGCGTTAAGCTACGAAAAAATTTTGTTATACGTCAGGCCGCTGTAAAAATTCCTTATTGATTAAAATTTGTTTTAGCGGCCAGACGCTTACAGTTCAAACTTCTTAACTATCACACAGGCATTGTGTCCCCCAAAACCAAATGTGTTGCTTAAGGCGGCTCTAACGGTACGTTGCTGTGCCTTATTAAAAGTAAAGTTTAGTTTAGGATCTAATTCAGGGTCGTCAGTAAAATGATTGATAGTAGGCGGTACTATATCATGCATCACCGCTTTGATACTGGCAATAGCTTCAATAACACCTGCTGCCCCAAGACAGTGACCTGTCATTGATTTGGTAGCACTGATATTTAATTTATAGGCATGTTCACCAAAAACAGCGGTGATAGCTTTTACTTCTGCCCCATCACCAATAGGTGTAGAGGTACCATGTGTATTGATATAATCAATTTCATCTGGCCTCATACCGGCATCATCCAGAGCAACCAGCATTACATTTTTGGCACCTAATCCTTCCGGATGCGGAGCGGTAATATGATAGGCATCCGCGGTGGCACCGCAACCCGCAACTTCGCAATAGATTCTGGCTCCCCTGGCTTTGGCATGTTCCAGTTCTTCCAGTACAAGCATTCCTGCACCCTCACCAATTACAAATCCATCTCTGTCTTTATCATAAGGGCGGCTGGCAGTTTTTGGATCATCGTTCCTTTCACTCATCGCCTTCATAGCATTAAACCCGCCTACACCTGCTTCATTAATTACAGCTTCGCTTCCACCGCTGAGAATAATGTCTGCCTTTCCCAGCCGGATAAGATTAAATGCATCCATTATGGCATTAGTGCTGCTTGCACAGGCACTTACAACGGCAAAATTGGGTCCCCGTAGGTTATGCCGTATACTTATTTGCCCGGCTGCTATATCCAAAATCATTTTAGGAATAAAAAAAGGATTGAAACGCGGAGTCCCGTCACCTCTTGCGAAATCAATAATCTCATTTTGGAAAGTGGTAATCCCACCAATACCGCTGGCAAATACGACACCAACCCTGTCGGGGTTAATATTTTCTTTGTTCAATCCGGCATCAGCCATTGCCTGGTCGCTTACGAATAATGCAAACTGTGTAAAGCGATCAATTTTACGGGCTTCTTTTTTATCAAGAAATGTTGTAGGCTCAAAGTCTTTTATTTCGCAGGCAAATTTTGTACGAAACTTTGAGGCGTCAAACAAAGTGATCATGTCTGCACCTGGTACACCATTGATTAATCCATTCCAGTAATCAGGAACATTATTGCCCAGTGGAGTAAGGGCACCCATTCCTGTTACAACGACCCGTTTTAGTTCCATATGGCGTTAAGATAAAAGTATTTTACCAAAGATAAAAACCGCCTTCGCTGTCACTACAGTCAGAAGGCGGATTTAATTTTATTCCCCCGCTAAAAACGGGGCATTCCAATTATTATTTGGCATGCTCTTCCAGGTAAGCAACAGCCTGACCAACTGTAGTAATGGTCTCAGCCTGCTCATCAGGAATGGAGATGTTGAATTCTTTTTCAAATTCCATGATTAGTTCTACCGTATCTAAGGAATCGGCGCCGAGGTCATTCGTAAAAGAAGCTTCATTGGTTACTTCTGATTCTTCAACGCCCAGTTTGTCAACGATGATTTTCTTAACTCTTGATGCAATGTCTGACATGTTCTTTAAGTTTTGTTTATTGGGAGCAAAAATATACTTTTTGAACTAATCATCATCTAAAAGGTGAATTTTTCCCGTTTTAACCCAACCGGCTGAAAACTAAGCGAAAGGAATGAAAAAATAGCTTTTATATCTTGAAATTAAGGCAACAAACGGTTGGCAGTGTTATAAGTTCTTTGTATTTTGATGTTCTCTGGAATTAATCTCTTGGTTATGGCGTTGAAAATTATCGATCATGGCTCTCCTGAATACCGGCAAATGGTAAAACTGCGGGATGATATTCTGCGCAAACCGCTGGGGCTTGGTTTTACTCCGCAAGAACTGGAAGAGGAAAAAGACAATATGTTGATTGCAGCTTTTGAAGATGATGATTTGCTCGGTTGTTGTATGCTGGTAGAAGAAAACCCGCAAACAGTTCGATTGAGGCAAATGGCCGTATTAAATGATCTGCAAGGTAAAGGCATTGGAAGGGCATTAATGAGTTTTGCCGAAAATCTGGCCCGGGACAGAGGATATAAAACTTTAGCCATGCATGCCCGGAAAAATGCTACCGGTTTTTATGAAAAAATGGGATACAGCGTTGCCAGCGATGAGTTTACCGAGGTAACGATTCCTCATTATGTGATGGAGAAAAAGCTTTGAACTAAAGGCAGATTCTTTAATTCAAAGATTTTTTTCTTTTACCTCATCCTTTCTTCACTTTGTTTTTTATAAGTTTCCGCAATTCAAATACTTCATCAGTGTCTTTACATCCGCTTTTTGGTACCAGAAAGAAAGATCGGCTGTCAAAATATAAGTGAAAGAAGTGAGGACTTTCTAAATAATTCTTCAGGGCTGTCCAGGGCCATGATTTTGAACCTTTTTCATGGCTGAG